>NZ_RQYL01000008.1 GCF_003860125.1 Fretibacterium sp. OH1220_COT-178
TGCCGGGCGGCTGCCACGACGCAGCCGGCCCGCGCCAGCACCGCCGCCGCCGCGGGGGTCAGCTGGTCCGCAGCCCCCGGCCCGGCCCCCACCACCCAGAGTTCGTGCGTCATCCGCCATCCGCCTCCCGTCCTCGTTCGCACCACCCGGCGGCGCTTTCGGCCACGGCCTCCGCGTCCGGAGTGCGGCCCAGGATCGTCCCCTCGTTGTCGATGAAGGCCGCCGCGACCGGCAGATCGCCGAAGGACCGGTCGGTGCACCGTCTGGCCACGACCTCCGCAAGCCGATCCCAGAGGAAATCCAGGTGCTCCTCCCTCAGGAGCTCCATGGCGTTCTCCGTCGTTCGGCAGCCGTAGAGCCGCTGCACGACGGCCCGGTCCGCGCCCGCCAGCGCGGCCTGGGTGCAGAGCGCCTCCAGACGGCCGTCGGCGACGCGGTTGTGCGTGTTGAACGACCCCGCCGCAACCTTCAGGAGCTTGCCCGGATGCGCGCAGAACAGGCAGCGCCGAAACTTCATGCGCGCGGCCTCGTCCAGCACGTGGCCGGGATAGTTCCCCGTCTGGATCACGCATCGCCCCGCAATCCCCCACGCCCTGCGGAGCGCGGCCTCGCCCGTGGTCCCGAACGTCAGCACGACGTCCCGGACGCCCAGCGAGGCCAGAATGCTGAGCTCCAGGGTCAGGGACTCCAGAATCGCGGCCTCGTCCATGGGCCGCACCACCCCGGACGTGCCCAGGATCGAGATTCCGCCCTCAATGCCCAGCCGCGGGTTGAAGGTGCGCCTGGCCACGGTCTCGCCTCCGGGGACCGAGACCGTGACGCGCGCGGCGCGCTCGCCCGCGGCGTCCCTCACGGCGTTGGCTATCATGCCGCGCGGTGCGGGGTTGATGGCGGGCTCGCCCGGAGGGACCTTCAGACCCGGCAGCGTGACCGTCCCGACCCCGGGCCCCGCCGCGAAGGTCACGGGCCCCGGGCCGTCGCCAAGCTCGACCGAGGCGCAGACGGTCAGGCCGTGCGTGGCGTCGATGTCGTCCCCGGCGTCCTTGACCACCCCGCAGCCGCCGTCGGGAAGCGGCAGGATGTCCAGCAGGAACCTCCGGCCCGTCGGGCCCTCCACCTCCACCTGAGCCGGGCACGACCCCGTGAGAAGGCGCAGCACGGCGGCCTTCGCGGCGGCGGCCGCACAGGCGCCCGTCGTCACACCCTCCCGAAGTTTCTTCGCGCCCCCCGCGGCCATGCCCCTCCTATGGCTCCATTCCGTAGAGGAGCGCGTTGACGATGGTCGAGGCCACCGGCGATCCGCCCTTGCGGCCCATCGCCGCGATGTGCGGCACGTCCGTGCCCACCAAAATCTCCTTGGACTCCACGACGTTGACGAACCCCACCGGCACGCCGATCACCAGGGAGGGCCTGGCCGCGCCCTCCCGCACCAGCTCGCACAGGCGGATCAGGGCCGTCGGGGCGTTGCCGATGGCGAAGATCGCGTCCGGGGTCTCCTCAACCGCCCGCTCCATGCTCACCACGGCGCGGGTGACCCCGCGGCGCAGCGCCTCGTCCCGGACGTCGGGGTCCGCCATTCGGCAGACCACCGGTACGTTCCAGCGCGCGGCGGAGGGCTTGGAGATCCCCGACGCCGCCATCGCCGTGTCGGTGACCACCGTGACGCCCCGCCGCAGCGCCTCGCGCCCCAGCCTCACGGCGTCGGGCGAAAAGACCAGGTTCCGGACGAAGTCGAAGTCCGCCGTCGTGTGGATCACCCGCTTGAGGACGGGAAGGTTCTCCTCGGGGCCCGTCCAGTCCCCCATCTCACGTTCGATGACGGCCATACTGGCCCGCTCGATCTCCTCCGGTCTCATTCCGCCAAACGCCTCCCCATCCGCAATTTTCAACGACGCACGTCACAGCAGCGGCAGCGCGGCCAACAGAAGGCTCGCCAACGACAAAAAAGCCACCGTCGCGACGTTCCAGAACAGCATCGACCGCGCCAGCCCCGCCGGGAACAGGCCGAAATAGTAGCCCGCATTCTGGCGAAGCGCGCGGGTGACGATCCCCAACCCGTTCCCCAGCAGCAGCGCAAAGACCGTCTGGGCGACGGAGAGCTCCCCGGCCGCCAGGCTCCCGCCCGCGAGCGCCAGGGCCGCGGAGACGTGGGCGATGGACGCCGCCGCCACCGTCCAACCCGCAAGGGGCAGGAAGGTCCCCCCCATGAACCGGCTCCGGAGCGCCTCCTCCGCATAGGGGACCAGCGTGAACGCGACGGCGTAAAAGAACCAGGCCAGCGGCAGGGTCTTCAGGAGCTTCCGCCAGAGCCCGGAGACGCCGCGCCGCGCCGGGGGCGGGGCCTCCGGCTCCGGCGCGCCGGTCTCCCGCGCCCGCAGGATGCCCAGGACCATCACGAACCGGACCGCGCTCCGCAAAATGAGGGTCAGGGCGAAGATTCCGCCCGCCAGCCCCGCCATGCTCACCGAGAGCACCAGCGTGGCGGGCCATCGGCGCAGGTACCCCGGGAAGGCCAGCAGCAGCGTCCCCCACAGGGCCGTCCGGCGATCGATCCGCCCCTCGTCCAGAGCGGACGCCAGAAGCGCCGCGCCGGTCTTGGCCGAACCCAGGCTGAGGGTCAGGGAGAGCCCCAGCACCGGACCGATCCCGTGCCGGCGAAGCCAGGGCATCATCCTCCGCATCAGGCGATCCGCCAGCCCGAGCCTCAGGACGACGTCCCCGATCAGCAGTCCCAGGAGGATGTCGAGCGTCAGCCAGAGCTCGCCGACAAGAAGCGCCCGCCAATCCATGACCCCTCACCCCGAGAGGGGGCCGCTACCTCCACAGCAGCAACACCGACAAATACTCCTCGGCAGGGTCCAGGGCCGGATCGCCGTAAAGGACGCTCTCGTCCGGCAGGCCGGCTCGGTCGACCCGGACCGTCTCCCGCCAGGGCCCCGCTCCCAGCACCAACGGCCTCAGCCCCTCCCCCAGCGCGCTGGGCTTGTAGAGCGCGGCGGCGTCCGCAGCCCTCAGGGCCGCCTCGATGCGCGCCGGCTCCGCCGTAGCCGGGATGACGCAGAGCACGTCCTCGCCCAGGGCCAGGAACCTCCGGGCACAGGACGCGGCCAGGGAATGGGCCGAGACCCCGGGCACGAGGCGGAGCTCCAAACCCGGGACCAGCCCGCGCCAGACCTCGTAGAGGTACGCGCCGGTGGCGTAGAGGGCCGAGTCCCCGATCACCGGCAGCACGACGGTCTCCGCCCTCTCCCATCGCGGGCGGAGCTCCTCCAGCCGCTCGCGCAGAGCGGCGTCGCGCACCGAGGCGTCGCGCACCATGGGAAAGACCACCGGAACGGCGGCCGATTCCCTCAGATGCCCGCGCAGAGCGGCGGCAGCCACGCTCGGCCTGCCGTCCCGCGAGTGCGGGATCAGCACCAGATCCGCCTCGTCGAGGGCGCGAAGCGCCCCCGCCGTCACCATATCCGGGTCGCCCGGACCTACGCCCGCAACGATCAGCTTCAAGCGATCACTCCCTATGAAAAAATCCCGGCCAACAAAGTTCCGGACCATTACGGTCCCGCCCCCGCCGGAGCTCGGCGGCAGGGCTCAGAGCAGCATCTCGCGGATGCGCTCCACGAAGACCTCCGCCATCCGCGGGTCCTCGCCCAGCCCCACAAGATGGGGCTCGACATTCTCGTAGCCCTCCCTCCTCAGCCGATGCAGCCAGGAGTCGTCATCCGGGCCCGCCATGTCGTTATTGGCGTGGTCGCCCGAGACGATCATGAGCGGGGAGAGCACCAACCTCCCGACGGAGGGGTGTTTTTTGAGGCCGCGGACGACGTCCTCGATCGTCGGCGCCGCCTCCACCGTGCCGATGAAGAACCGGCCGTCCGCGATCCGGTCCAGGGCCAGCTGGAGCTGGCAGTACATGGCGTTGGCACTGTGGGTGGGCGTGCCGTGCCCCATCAGGACGATCGCGGTCCCCTCGTCCTCCAGCCGGCGCCCGAAGCGGGCCGCCAGGATTTCGGCCATGCGGTCGCAGTCGGGCACGCTGTGGAGGTAAGGGGACCCCAGGGCGATCCTCCGGAACCCGTACTTGCCCCGGATGGAGGCGAAGGCGTCGACGACGCTCCGGATGTCGTCGTACTCCTCGCCGGGGATGATGTGCGTGGGCATCACGCAGACGCGGGTGATCCCCTCGTCCTGCATCCGGGCCAGGGCCTCGGCGGGCGTCGGGATCCCGACGTTCTGCTCGCGGGCGATCTTTCTGCGGATGATGTTGGAGGTGAAGGCCAGGCGGACCTGCGCCTCGGGAAAAGCCTCTTTGGCGCTGTCGACGAGGTTGTCGATGGCCCTGCGGGCCTCGGGCACGGAGGTACCGAACGAGACGACCAGGATGCCCGCCCTGTCGGGCCTCGCCCTTCCGTGAGGCGAAGCGGAGGATTTCATCGCTTATATACCCCCTTCGTACGCACCGGCGGCGCAGCGGGCACAAAAAAAGACACGAACCCGAGTCGTGTCTCGCTCTTTCACAGCACCGGTCATCTGCAAAGGAGTTCGCCCACGCAAACAATATCTCCCTCTCGCCTGCAGACGCGGTATCCTGACTTCCCCTCTTCCTCCTCCGCCCCTTCCCGGGGAGCGCCTCCCCAGTGGGTGTTCCGTGCGGATTCGTCCGGGCTACAGTGGCGGGGCCGCGCGGGCGTCGCACCCGCTTCCCGAGTCTGCAAGGACATATTCGGCATCCATTACGATTTCCATTCAACCACACCAGCCCAGGCTTGTCAACGCAAGCAAGGCAGCTGGACAAAGGCAGAAGGCCCTCCCCGAAGGAAGAGCCTCCGCGACACGAGCAACGGCAGGCTCCAGCTAACGCAACCCCTCAATCTCCTCGATCGGGAGCCCCGTCGCCTCGGCGGCCGTACGGACATCCACCCCCATCCGAAGAAGGTTTCGCACCGTCTCCCGCTTGGCCTGTGCCATGCCCTGTGCCATGCCCTGCTCCATGCCCCGCTGCTCCGCCTTTTTGATCCGCGTCTCCTCGATCGCCCGACGGTCCAGCTCGTCCATCTGCGCCCGCAATTGATAATAACGGTACTCCGGCGTACCCCAATACTCCCGCTCCGCAGCCGTCACCTCTTCAAAAACCTTGTCCCCGGACAACGCCGTGCGCATCAGACTCACCCCCATTCCATCGTTGCTCATATAACCGCTCCAGACCGCCAAACGCTCCTCGTCCGTCAGCTTGTGCGTCGGATCGGCCTTCATCCGTTCCCGGATCCGATCGATGCCGTCCCGGAACTTCTTCAGCTCCACATAAACCAGCAGCTCATCCCACGTCAGGACCTTCCGCGTAACCGGGTTCGTCAGGACAAAGTCCCACACCCCCGGACGCTCCTCCGGAAACAGGGGAAAACCCAGCAGCGATATCAGAACCGTCGCCCTCAGGTCGTGGTAGCTCCTCCCCGCGCCCAGCTGACGCACATAGCTCTTCCCCCAATAATAGAGGCAGCGCGGGACAAAATGTTCGTGCCCCTCCCGCTGAAGCTCGATGTTCAGATGCCGGCCATGCTCGTCCACCGCACGGAGGTCCAGACGGGCGTGCTTCCTCCTCCAGCCCTCCGGGGCAAGCTCCGTCTCCGCAAGCTCCAACCGCCTCACCCGAGGATGTCCCAGGGTCTCGAAGATCGCGTTGACGAGATCCAGAAGAAGGTGCGTCCGAGAGGGGCGCCCCAGAAGGAACCGGAAAAACAGGTCCGTCGAGCGGTCGATCTCGGTCGGCAGCTCCCCCCGCTCCTCCAGAAGGAGCATCTCGCGCCGCTCCTCCCGCGTCAGCTTCAAAAGGCTCCCATCCGAGCCGCTGCCAAGCCCCTTTCCCACAGCCTCACCTCGCTTCGGATCCCCATTCGCTTTAAAACTTCGGCTACAGTATAGCAAAACGCCCTCCCCGGAGGGAGGGCTTTGCATCACACGACCACGTCCAGCCGCTCGTTCAGCGTCTCGCGGATCCGCGAGACCAGCTTCACGATCTCGTCCGCGGGAATCTTGCGGACGATGTTTCCGTCTAGGGTCTCGATCACCTGAATCTGGACCATGCCCGCCTCGTCGATCACCTCGTACTTGAGGTGCCGGTTGCTCGGCGTCAGGCTCTCGACCAGATCGGCCGTCCTCTTCAGGAGGGACTTCAGCCCCTCCCTGTCCAACTCCAACAGCGGGTCCGGAGAGTTCTCGGCGGACTCGGGCGGCACCGCCGCCCCGGGCTCGACGCCCGAAGCACGCCGCAGGGGCAGACCCTCAGCGGGTGGGGCCTCGGGAATCGTCGCCCCGCCCGGAGTCAAACGAACCTCCATAGCCCTCACCTTCCTTCGTCAAACTTGCCGCAACTTTGAGAGGAGAGGGAAAGGGAACGAAAACCCCTTTCCCTCAAGTCGATACGGGCCGCTAAACAGCCCTCTCAAAGACGGAGTGTACGGTTAACGAATCAGGCTCAGGACGTGCTGCGGAAGCTGGTTGGCCTGCGCCAGCATGGCGTTGCCGGCCTGGAGCATGATGTTGAGCTTGGTGAAGTTCATCATCTCCTTGGCCATGTCCGTGTCGCGGATGCGGCTCTCGGCCGCCGTCAGGTTCTCGCCCGCCACCGTGAGGTTGTTGATGGTATGCTCCAGGCGGTTCTGGTAGGCGCCCAGCTTGGCCCGCTGCGTCGACACCTTGTCCAGCGCGTTGTCGATCACCGTGATGGAGCGCGCCGCGGACTCGCGGTCGGTGACCAGGACCTCGTTCAGGCCCAGGGCATGAGCGCGCATGTCGCCGATGTTGATCCCCATATCCTCGCCCTCGTTGGCGCCGATCTGGAACACCGTCGTGTTGTCCGCAAGGTGAAGGATCGTCGAGCCTTCTTTGTTGACATACGAGAACCTCTTGCCAGCTGCACTCCAAGCTGCCGTTACTCCTGTCAATGCATCAAACTCCACATCAATATTCGGGTGCAACACACCGACCAAACGATTGCCTGTCGTTTTGGCTCCAGAGACAATTATCTCTCCAGTGTGGGCATTTGCGATATCCACCGTGTAGTCGCTTTCCCTCGCCTCTTGGATAACGTTGAGAGAAAAAGCCTTGATCAGATCCTCATCTCCCGCGAAACTGAGACGTCCCGTCGTTCCTGGAATCACCGTACGAATCACGAACGTCCCGTTCACAGACTCAGACGTATTCAGCTCGTTCCCCTCGACAAAAGTTGCAAAGTTGACAGCCCCTTCAGGGTCAGCAAGATATTGAGCCTGCCCAAGCCCGCCTTTAGCCTCGCTATTTCCGATGGCATCTCTCAATTTCTTTGCAACATCACCCAGCGTGTCATTGGCATAGAGAGTAATCTTTGCCTGTTTACCGTCACCCTGTGTAATGGTGATCGTCTGGGGGTCGGTCAGCATGAAGCGACCCTGGGCATCCCAGAACTTGTCCAGATCACGCAACTTGATGCCCTTTTTGGCGACATCACCGATCTTCATCGCTTCGAATACCGCCAAATCCTTACCGCTTAGGTCGGCAACAACCAAATTACCATTCGCTGCATTCTTCTCCGCGAACGAGAGGGTGACGCTCCCCGTCTGCAACTTGCCGTCCTCAAAATAATACTGCTGCAGGGTGATATCCTTACCCCTGATTTTAGCGACATCCAAGTTATAGAGATGAGGCCCCGTCGCAGTTGGATCGGAAACCGACAACTGGACATCCGGAGTTCCGGTCGAGGTCGTCGCCTCGTTCTTGCCTATCTGAAAGATTGCGGAGTCGCCCAGATTCATCGCCTGCATCTCAGCATTCGAAAACGTCGTTCCGTCAAGAGTCAGCCCCGCCAAATCTCCCACCAGTGCTTTAGCGGTGAGGTTGGTACCCCAACCAGCTCCAACAGCGTCCGCCTCCAAAGTAACGGTTTGTTCGGCAATCTCGACAGCGGAGCCGTCAGCCATCGTCACACGCCCTTTAACGGTAAAGGTCGCGGTCCCCTTAGCGGCCGCGCCACCGCCCTGCTTAGCCTTAAGGGTCACCACCAGCTCCGCACTGCCGCCCTTGGTGTTCGCTGCCGTTATATCCCCCGTAAAGGCAGCGTCATCCCAGTGAGCTTGGGTCCCTATATGCGCCAGTCTCTTGCCAGTAATATTCGCCGCTGCCGCCGCTTTAATTGTATAAATTGCATTAGCGCCTCCAGCTCCCTTAGTCTGGAGCCCGGACGTCTTGACATTTTCAAGATAGGGATCCTGGGACGTGATGTTTATCACATCCTTATGCTTTACCTTGAAAATGTCGCTCTTCTGCACCTCGCCCTGCCCTGCTTTGGCTTTGATCTTAATCTCGTAGTTGCCCTCGATGGCATTTTTCTGGCCGAACTGGTCGACCTGACGCAGCCCGCCGTTCACGATCGCCTTCGTATTCAGGTTGTCGCTGCTCCAGAGCACCGCCGCGTCGCCGTTCAGCAGCTTCTTCTTGTTGAACTGCGTGGTGTTGCCGATGCGCGTGATCTCCTCGCGCAGCTGGTCGATCTCCAGCTGGATGTAGCCGCGGTCCTGCTGCGTCAGCGTGTCGTTGGCACTCTGCACCGAGAGCTCCCTCATGCGCTGCAGGATGCTGTGCGTCTCGTTCAGCGCGCCCTCGGCCGTCTGGATCATGCTGATGCCGTCCTGGCTGTTCCGCACCGCCTGGTCCAGGCCACGGATCTGCGCGCGCATCTTCTCGCTGATCGCGAGGCCGGCCGCGTCGTCCGCGGCGCTGTTGATGCGAAGGCCCGTGGAGAGCTTCTGGATGGACTTCTGAAGGGAGTTCATGGTGCCCCTGACGGCATTGTAGGACATGAGCGCGGGGATGTTGTGATTGATAACCATAGCCATAACAGTACAACCTCCTTGTTGTAGGCCGGGGGCTCCCTGCCCCCAAAATTCCGCCCGGGCGTCCGTGCCCGGTGCGACAATATGACGTCCCCCAAAGGGGACACACGCCCTTTCGGGCCCTGCGCAAAGGACCGCCCTCCCTCGCGAAGGACGAACGACCCCACCGGGCGCCCTGCAGAAAACGCCCCTTTGCAGCCAACCTTATACCGCTTCGGGGCGGGAATGTCAAGGACGGCGGCGCGGGACCGAGCAAAATATAACGGCGCGAAAAGGCGCGCCGTCCTCCGGCGCACACGCCGTGCCCGCCAGGATGCGGAGCGCGGCGGGCGCCCGATTCCGCAATGGGGAGGGGCCGGACGCCGCCGGCCCCCGCGCTCCTAGTCGAAGAGCTTCTTGAACTTCTCGAAGAACCCGGGCTCCCCGGCCCCGACCGGGGTCTCCATCTCGCCCGCCAGCTCCGTGATCAGCTCCCTCTGCCGGTCGGTGAGCCTGGAGGGAATGTCGATCAGCACGTGGGCGTAGAGGTCCCCGCGCCCTCGCGGGCCCCGGAGGCGCGGCATGCCCTTGCCCCGGATCTTGAGCACCTGGCCGTGCGCGGTCCCGGCGGGCACCTCGACCTTCTCCACCCCGTCGATCAGGGTGGCCAGCTCCACCTCCGCGCCCAGCACCGCCTGAGGGTAGGTCAGAAGAAGGCGGGTGTGCAGGTCCGCGCCGTCCCGGTCGAAATCCTTGCTCGGCTCCACGTCGATCAGCAGGAACAGGTCGCCCTGAGGGCCGCCGTTGACCCCGGCCTCCCCCGCACCCGTGATGCGCAGCCGGGTCCCCCGCTCGACCCCCGCGGGCACCTTGACCTCCAGCTTGTGCTTGCGGCGCACCTGACCGCGCCCGCCGCAGTCGGAGCACTTCTCCCGGATGGTCTTGCCCCGGCCCTGGCAGTTGGGGCATACGGTCACGGAGACGAACTGGCCGAAGAGGGTGCGCTGCACCTGCTCCACCTGTCCGCGCCCGCCGCAGGTCGCGCAGGTCTCCGGCGACGTGCCGGCCTTAGCCCCGGACCCGCTGCAGGTCCCGCAGGTCTCCCAGCGCGGGACCTCCAGGGTGTGGGTCACCCCGTTCGCCGCCTCCAGCAGGGAGACCCGCAGGGACATCTCCAGGTCGGCGCCGCGGCGCGGCGCGTTGGGGTCGGCCTGCCGACGGCCCATCCCCCCGCCGAAGACCTGCGAGAACAGGTCCCCGAACAGATCGCCGAAGTCCCCCCCGAAGCCGCCGCCGAAGGGATCCGACCCGTCGGCGGAGCCGAACTGGTCGTAGCGCGCCCGTTTTTCGGGGTCGCTCAGCACGGAATACGCCGCGTTGATCTTCTTGAAGCGTTCCTCGGCCTCCTTGTCCCCCGGGTTCGCATCCGGGTGGTACTGCCGCGCAAGCTGGCGGTAGGCCTTCTTGATCTCCGCCGGAGAGGCGTCGCGCGCCACCCCCAGGATTTGATACAGATCTTCCAAAATAGACACACCCCGTTATACGACAGAAACTCGCGCCCCGCTCGGGCCCGCATCAAAGGGACGGAAGGTCCAACATCGTCCCTTCCGTCCCTCGCTCATTATAGCCTATTCCGTCGGCACAAACTCCGCCTAGACCTGTCCCTGATCGCTGAACTCGGCGTCCACCGTCTCCCCGTCCGAGGAGGAGCCCGCCGGTCCGCCGGAGGCGCCGCCCGCGCTCTCCTGCCCCGCGTCCTGGCCCTGGTAGAGGCGCGTCGAGAACTCCTGTATCGTCTTCTCCAGCTCCTCCTTGACGCTCTTCATCCTGGCGCCGTCGTTCTCCTCGATGGCGCGCTTCAGCTCGTCGAGCTTGGAGTTCACCTTGCCCTTCTCCTCCGCGGTCATCTTGTCGCCCAGGTCGTTCAGCAGCTTCTCCGCGGCGAACACGGCGGAGTCGGCCTCGTTGCGGACCTCCGCGGCCTCGCGCCTCTTCGCGTCCTCGTCCGCGTTGGCCTCGGCATCGTTCTTCATACGCTCGATCTCGTCCTTGGAGAGGTTCGAGGACTGGATGGTGATCTTCTGGGCCTTGCCCGTCCCCTTGTCCTTCGCGGAGACGTTCAGGATGCCGTTGACGTCGATATTGAAGGTCACCTCGATCTGCGGGATGCCGCGCGGCGCGGGCGGAATGCCGTCCAGCACGAACTGTCCCAGCTTCACGTTATCCGCCGCCATGGAGCGCTCGCCCTGAAGCACCAGAATCTCCACCTGGGTCTGGTTGCTCGAGGCCGTCGTGAACACCTGGCTCTTGGAGACCGGGATGGCCGTGTTGCGCTCGATGACCTTGGTGAACACGCCGCCCAGGGTCTCAAGGCCCAGGGAGAGCGGGGTCACGTCCACCAGGACGATGTCCTTGTGGTCGCCCTTCAGGATCGCCCCCTGAATGGCGGCACCGGCCGCGACGCACTCGTCCGGGTTGATGCCCTTCGTGGGCTCCTTGCCCATCAGCTCGACGATCTTCTTCTGCACCATCGGCATGCGGGTCGAGCCGCCGACCAGCAGGATCTTGTCGATCTCGCTCGTCTTGAGGCCGGAATCCTCGATGGCGCGCTTCGCCGGGATGATCGTGCGGTCCATCAGGTCCGCGGTCATCTCCTCGAACTTCGCCCGGCTCAGCTTCATCTCCAGATGCTTGGGGCCGCTCTGGTTCGCCGTGATGAAGGGCAGGGAGATCGTGGTCTCCGTCATCGAGGAGAGCTCGATCTTCGCCTTCTCGGCCGCCTCGCGCAGGCGCTGCATCGCCATGCGGTCGTTCTTCAGCTCGATGCCCTCGCTTTTCTTGAACTCCGCAATCATCCATTCGACGATGCGGTTGTCCCAGTCGTCGCCGCCCAGCCGGTTGTCGCCCGCCGTCGCCAGGACCTCGAAAACGCCCTCCCCCACGTCCAGGATCGAGACGTCGAACGTTCCGCCGCCAAGGTCGAACACCAGGATCTTGTGCTCCTCCTTCTTGTTCTCGCCGTAGGCGAGGCAGGCGGCCGTCGGCTCGTTGATGATGCGCAGCACCTCGAGCCCCGCGATGGAGCCCGCATCCTTCGTCGCCTGGCGCTGAGCGTCCGTGAAGTAGGCCGGAACCGTGATGACCGCCTGGGTCACCGGCTCGCCGAGGTAATCCTCCGCGTCGCGCTTCAGCTTCTGCAGGATCATCGCGGAGATCTCCTGCGGCGTGTACTTCTTGCCGTCGATGTCCACGCGGTAGTCCGTCCCCATCTCGCGCTTGATCGACATGATGGTGTGATCCGCATTGACGATGGCCTGGCGCTTGGCCAGCTGGCCCACCAGACGCTCTCCGTCCTTCGTGAAGGCCACGACGGACGGGGTCGTCCTCATGCCCTCGGCGTTGGCGATGATCGTCGTCTGGTCGCCCTCCTGCACCGCAATGCAGCTGTTCGTCGTTCCAAGATCGATACCCACAACTTTGCTCATGGTCTTTCCCCCTGTATGTGCTTCAAATTTTGTCTTTTATGTATTTGTATCTGTTTTGACGTTTCCACAAGCCTGCCGCCATCCCTCCGGCCCGCGGCGCGGAGGGGCGCCGGGATCAGGCCTTGCCGACCGTGACGCGGGAAGCCCGAAGCACGCGCTCGCCGCTTCGATAGCCGCAGAGCAGCTCGGACTGGACCACCCCGTCCTGTTCGGGGTCCTCCACGGCGACCGTCTCCACCGCCTCGTGGATCGCAGGATCGAACGCGGCCCCCTCGGCCGGAATGGGCTTGACCCCCATCTCCTCGAGGGCCGAGAGGAACTGGCGCCTCACCATGCGCACGCCGACCAGGACGTCCTTGGCGCTGCCCTCCTCCGGGACGGCCAGGGCCCGGTCGAGGTTGTCCAGGACGGGCAGCAGATTCTCGATGGTGTCGTCCACGATCAGCCGCCGGGCCTGCTGGCGCTCCCGCGCCACCCGCTGCCGGTAGTTGTAGAGGTCCGCCCGTGCCGCAGCCAGATCGCCCTCCAGCTCCGCAATGCGCTTCTGCGCCGCGGAGGCCTCGTCGTCCTCCGCCGGGGGGACGGTCTCCGCCTCCGGCCCAAAATCGAGCCCCCCGTCCTCCTTCAGAATGCCGTCCTCGATCACGTACTCCTTCACGGGCCCCTCGGGCCCCAGGCACTCCGACGAGCTCCCCTCATCGTTTTCGCAGGGGTTGCCCCCCCCTCTGACGCGGTCGTCCTTCATATCGTCCATGTCATCATCTCCCCACCCGGGCTCCCCTTCTCTCGAACGTACAAAAGCCCATCGTTCTGTGCTCCATCGCCATCTGCGACACCGCGAAGCCCAGGACGGCGCTCAGTCCTCCGCCTCCTCGTCCAGGGCGTCCGCCACGGACTCGAGGACGGAGATGGAGCGCTCGTAGTCCATCCTCAAAGGGCCGATAAGCCCCAAAACCGCCTTTTGCTGGCGCAGCCGCGCGGGGATGAGGATCATGGAGTTCTCCTGCATGCCCTCCGCCTCGTTCTCCTCGCCGATCGAGACGTTCAGCGCCGCGCTTTTGCGGCACTTCTCGATCATGTGAGCCAGGGGCTTCTCCTGCTCCAGAAGCGCCAGGACCGCCTGAAGGCGCGACAGGGTCTGGAAGTGGGGAAGGTTCAGGATGTGCTTGGCCCCGCTGCTGAAAAAACGGTAGTTCTGAACGGTCAGGAAGTCGTCCAGCTCCCGGATGGCCGCACGGCAGGCCGCCTCGGCATCCTCGAGCCCCCCCTGCACGTACTGAAACAGCACGTCGCGCACCTCGCTCCAGGACCGGCCCGAAGCCACGGTGTTGATGCGGCGGCTCAGCTCCTCCAGAAGTCCGGGCTCGACCTCGCAGGGAAGATCGAACTGCGAATGGTGCACCAGACCGCCCTTCAGGACGATCAGAGCCAGGATGTGCGTTCCCCCGAGCGGCACCAGATCGATGTGCCAGATCTCGGCGTCGTCGAGCCCCGGAACCGCGGCCACCGCCACACAGCTCGTCAGCCGGGACAGGAGGTGCGTGACATAGGTCAGCAACCCCTCGATGCCGCTTCGGCGTCCAGCAAGCTCCCTGTGCCAGGTCTCGGCCTCCTGGGGCCGGCTCCGGGCCCGGGCCGTGACGGAGTCCACGTAGACCCGATAGGCCTTGGCCGTCGGCAGGCGGCCGGAGGAGGTGTGGGGCTGGTAAAAGTACCCCATCTCCTCGAGGTCCGCCATCTCGTTGCGTATCGTGGCGGGGCTCAGTCCCCGGATGTACTTCTTCGTGATGGTCCGCGACCCGGCGGGCTCCCCCGTCTTGATGTACTCGTAAACCACCGCGAGGATGATCCCCAGCTGCCTCTCCGTCACCGCCCCTCACCTCCGCCCCGGCGTTCTCGCATCTGCCTCTATATCAATCCGCTCAATTCCATCGCACGTCATTCAAAGCAATTAGCACTCTCTTTCATAGAGTGACAACACCACGATCACGTGCTCAAGATTAGCAAGGGAACCCCCAAATGTCAAGACAAGTCAAAGAATGTAAAATTACGGATTCCTTTGTAGGCATTTTATGGAGCGGAGCCGGACCGTGGAGGGAAAAGCCGCTTGCCGCACCGAAAAAAGATTTGACACCCTCCTGCTTCACTGCTAGAATACGCCGCAACATTCAACAAAAATCGACTCGTCGTCCGAATCATTGCATTCGTGGGCCTCCGCTTCAGGCCCGGAAAGGAGAAGCTCATGTCCCGGACCCGTCGTTTTGCATCGTCGCTCCTCGCCCTCATTCTCATCCTCACGAATCGTGGTCCGGACCTCCGACGATGAGTTGATGCTCCATTGAGCAGGAAATCTCGAGAGGACGGACCCCGATTCGCCGGGGTCCGTCCTCTTTTCATCATACAAATCCCGAACATCAAGGAGGGCCGTTCCGCATTTTTGCACGCTTTTCCCGCATCTTCGCTTCATCCAAACCTCACAAGACAAGGATGTGACATCATGCTCCACTTCTCTCTCGCCCTGCTGCCCATCGCAGCCATCCTGATCGGCATGGCCGGTTTCGACCTGCCCTCCAAGGTCATGGCCCCCGCCTGCTGGCTGATCGCCTTCGTCAGCGGCGTATTTTTCTTCTCAAGCCCCGCCGCGGCGCTCTTCGAGACCAGCGTGTCCGGCATCGCCGACGGACTGAGGATCGTATGGATCATCTTCGCCGCATTCACCATGCTTCAGGTGATGCTGAAGGCCGGCGCCATGGACCGGATCCGCAACGGGCTGGCCGGCGTGACGTCCGACAAGCGGCTGATGGTGCTGCTGCTCGCCATCCCCTTCGGAACCTTCTTGGAGGGCGCGGCGGGCGCCGGGTCCCCCGCCGCCCTGGCGGCGCCCTTTCTGGTCGGGTTGGGCATGAACCCCGTGGTCGCTGCCGCCGCCTGCCTGATCGGCAATTCCGCGCCCGTCAGCTGGGGCGGGGCGGGGGTCACCACCGTCGTGGGCGCGGGCAAGTTCGTGGACTTCGTCCAGGCCTCCGCGATGACCGGGCGCATGGCCTGCTTCGAGTACGTGCTTTTGCCCATCCTGATGATCGCCTTCGTGTTCGGCCGCAGAGCGCTCAGGGGGATTTGGCGGGAGATCCTGGCGATGGGGCTCCTCATGGGCGTCGTCAACTTCACCATCAGCAATGTGCTCATCCAGATCACCGAGCTGACCAGCCTGCTGGGCGGTTTCGTGGGGACCCTACTCTACAGCGCCTACCTCACCCTGCGCCGCGAGGACCCCCTTTCCATCCCGGAGCGATACCGGCTGGAGCACTCCGAAAAACAGGACGCGCAGGCCTCGGGTTCCCTCCTCTTCTCCCTGTCCCCCTACTTCATCCTGTGCACGCTGCTGGTGAGCGTGCGGCTCTCCGTGCCGCTGCCGCATCTGATCGCCTTCGGCGGCGGATACACGGTCTGGGTGGGATGCGTCATCCTGGTCAGCGCCGTCCTGGCCTCCCTCATCTTCCGCCACGCCTCTTACCTCGTCGAGGCGATGCGGGACTCCTTCAGGAAGGTCATCCCCGCCCTCCTGGCCATGGGCTTCCTGCTGGCGATGGTCAACTGCATGAAGCTCTCCGGACAGGTCAGCGCCCTGGCCAAAACCCTAAGCGCGGCCGCGGGGGCCCTCTATCCCGTGGCGGCGGTCCTCATCGGCCAGATCGGGGGGTTCATCACCGGGACCAACCTCGGCTCCAACTTGATGTTCAACCCCCTGCACATCGAGGCCGCCAAAAACCTGGGGCTCAACCCCGTGACGCTCGTGGCCGCACAGAACACGGGCGGCGCGATCGGGAACATGATCTGCCCGAACAACGTCGTGGCCGTCTGCGCCTGCGTCTCCATCCTGGGGCGCGAGGGGGAGGTCATCCGCAAGACCCTGATGCCCTCGATTCTCCTGTGGGTCTTCCTCGGTCTGCTGGCGATGCTCTACACCTACGTCCTGTTCCCGGTCTAGCCCCGCTCCGGTCCGTCGCCCGGGGGACTGCCCCCAAAACGAGGACACGCCCGGAAAATCGCCGACGAAAGGAATCGGGGAGTGGTCGGCTCACGATTTCCCCTTTTGAAAAAGCACGGCAGATATTGGATAATAAAGCTCCGGCATCACGAAAACGGCTTGTGCCGGGGCCGGGGCCGGGGCACGCAGCTCCCTGCCCCGGCGCAGGCCTCCGATTGCGGAAGCATTGAAGCAAAGGACCGCAGACTTTATCGCCGAAGGAGCGAATGCCAGTGACGAACGAGAAGACGAGGAACGGCGAAAGCCGCCGGGACTTCTGCCTCCGCCTCTGCGCGGCGGCCGGACAGGGCCTTCAGACCATGGAGGACATGCTGTGCCAGCTGCTGACGGACGCGGGCTACCATCTTTTTTCGACGCGCGAGTACATGTCCCGCGTCCGGGGCGGCAACAACTCCACGAGCATCCGCGTCTCCACCCGGCCGGTCCGGGCATGGAGCGAACGCATCGACCTGCTCTTCGTGCTCGCGGAGGGAGTGCGCCCGAACGTCCTGAGCCGGGTGACGCCCGAGACGACCGTCGTGGCAGACCTCGCGCGTCTGGAGGCCGACGCCGCGAAGCTCCGGGAGACGGGGGCCTCCCTCGTCGACCTTCCCCTGGCCGCCAAAGCCAAGGAGCTGGGCGGCGCCATCTATGAGGCGACGCTCGTGGGCGGCCTCGTCGCCGGGGTCCTGGGCCTGCTCCCGGAGTCCGCCGATCCCCTGTACGAGGCGCGCTTCAAGGTCGCCGAGGTGGCGGCACGCAACAAGGAGGCCTTTCGCAGGGGGCACGCGCTGGGGGTCGAACTCCGCGACGCGCACCCCAGGTTTGCCCTCAACCCGCCCTCGTCCGCCTCGTCGGCGCGCATGCTCATGAGCGGGAACCTGTCCGTCGCCGTGGGCTGCGCCGCCGCGGGCTGCAATTTCGTCTCCGCCTACCCGATGTCCCCGGGCACGGCGCTCTTCAGCTTCTTCTCCAAGAACGCAGGGCTGTTCGACTGCGCCGTCGAACAGGCCGAGGACGAGATCGCCGCCATCAACATGGCGATCGGAGCCTCCTATGCCGGAGCACGCACCTTGGTCTCCACCTCGGGCGGCGGCTTTGCCCTGATGGGAGAGGGGCTCAGCCTCGCGGGCATCACGGAGACGCCCGTGGTGGTCCACCTGGCCCAGCGTCCGGGCCCCGCGACGGGCATGGCGACGCGCACGGAGCAGGCCGATCTGAACCTGGCGCTCTACGCGGGACACGGAGACTTCCCCCGCGCGCTCCTCGCGCCCGGCTCCGCCGAGAGCGCTCCTGAGATCGCCGCGCGGGCCTTCGCCATCGCCGCGAAGTTCCAGACCCCCGTCATTCTGCTGACCGACCAGCATTTCCTGGACAGCGCCTACGACCTCGCGCCGCCGGACCCGGGAGTGCTTCCCCAGCCGGAGGGTCCCGTGAGGACAGCGGCCGGCTACGCGCGCTACGCCCTCTCGGACAGTCCCCTGTCCCCCCGGGGCGTCCCCGGCCACGGTGAAGGGCTGGTGGGGTTCGACAGCCACGAGCACACGGAGGACGCGCACATCACCGAGGACTTCGCCCTGCGCGTCCGCATGAACGACAAGCGCATGGCCAAGCTGGAGCGGATGAGGGACGAGGCGATGCCCCCGACGGTCGTCGGCCCCCGCGGAGCCAAGATCCTGGTCGTCTGCTGGGGCTCCTTGGCGGAGCCCCTGAAGGAGGCGTTCGCCGTCCTCGACCCGGACGATGCGGCACTGGTCTGCTGCGAGCAGGTCTACCCGCTTTCCCGCGAGATGGACGCCCTGATGCGGAGCGCCGAACGGCGCATCTTCGTCGAGAACAACGCCGCCGGCCAGTTCGCCCGCCTGGTCCATCTGGAGACGGGATTCGCGGCCACCGACACGGTCTTGAAGTACGACGGGCAGCCCTTCTCGGTGGAGGAGCTGACCGGGCGCCTGGGAGAGCTCCTGGGCCGTCATTCGCAGAAGGGGGCGGGACGATGAACGCGCAGCGGAACGGAGCGAAAACGGGCGGGACACCCTTCGATTACCACGGCGAGATCTCCTGGTGCCCTGGGTGCGGGGACTACAAGATCCTGGAATGCCTCAAGGCCGCCCTCACGGAGCTGGGCCTCGACCCTACCGGGGTGGCGGTGGTCTCCGGGATCGGCCAGGCGGCCAAGATGCCCCACTACCTAACGGCGCATTTCTTCAACGGGCTCCACGGCCGTGCCCTCCCCGCGGCGACCGGTGTGCGGGCCGCGAATCCGAACCTGACGGTCATCGCGGTGGGCGGGGACGGCGACATGTACGGCGAGGGCGGAAACCACTTCATCCACACGGCCCGCCGCAACCCGAACATCGCCCACATCGTCTGCAACAACATGATCTACGGACTGACCAAGGGGCAGGCCTCGCCGACCAGCCCGCTGGGCATGAGGACCGCCACGCAGCCGGAGGGCGTGAACAGCGTCCCGCTGAATCCTCTGGCTCTGGCGCTGGCCTGCGGGGCCTCCTTCGTGGCGCGCGGCTTCGCCGGGGCTCCGGATCTGACCAAGGAGCTCATCAAAAAGGCGATCCTCCACAAGGGCTACGCGCTGGTCGACATCTTTCAGCCCTGCGTCTCGTTCAACAAGCTCAACACGTGGCAGTGGTTCGCGGCCAACACCGTGGAGCTGGACCGGAACCGGGACGCCTCGGATCTCGCGGAGGCCAACCGCCTGGCCTTTCAGTCGGAGCCGTGGCCCCTGGGCGTCCTTTACGAGGGCCCGGGCCGCCCCACCTTCGAGGAGGGGCTGGCGCCGTGGCGGAGCGGGGACGGGACGCCCCTGTTCGGCCGGGAGGCGCCCACGGCGGCCGTACGCGAGTTCCTGAAGGCAATGCAGGGATGAGGCGTCCCCCCGGGGGACGGAGCATGAATCATCCCCTGCTCAGGGCCGCTCTGCTGCTCGGCGCCGCCCGCGCCCCCCTGAGCGCTTTCGAGGCCCTGCGGGATCGATACGGGCCCGATGCGCTCGAGACCGGCGGCGAGGCGCTCTTGGGACGCCTGGAGCTTCGTCCGGCCGTCCGGGCCAGGCTGGAGGAGCTTCTGCGGGATCGGGACTGGGCGGACCGGGAACTGGAGCGGACGAAGGCCGCGGGCGCCCGTTTTCTGACGATCGACGACGAGGGCTATCCCCCAAGGCTGAAGGACCTTCCGCAGCCGCCGATAGGACTCTACGTCAGGGGGGCCTTCGATTTCGCGCACACGCCATCCGTAGCGGTGGTCGGGACCCGGAAATGCAGTCCGTACGCGAAGTCGGTGGGCGAGGCCCTGGGACGAGCCCTCGCGCGATCCGGCTATCTCGTGGTCAGCGGCGGGGCCCGCGGGGTCGACGCCGCGGGACACATCGGATGCCTGGCGGAGAACGGCCGCACCGTCGCCATTTTGGGCACGGCCGTGAACCGCGTCTACCCCTCGGAGCACCGCGACCTCTTCGCCCGCATCGCCGAGCGCGGGGCCCTGGTGTCCGAGTACCCGATGGACACGGGCGGGGATCCCTGGCGCTTCCCCGAGCGCAACCGCATCATCGTGGGCATGGCGGGCCGCGTGGTCGTGGTGGAGTCCCCGGAGGACGGCGGCGCCATGATCACCGCCCGCCTGGCGCTCGACATCGGACGGGAGGTCTGGTGCGTCCCTGGCCGGATCACGGAGACGGTCTCCAAGGGGACCAACCGCCTGCTGCGCGACGGCGCGGAGCCCCTGATCGACGTCGAGGAGTTCGTCCAGAACATCTCGGGCCGGTACGGCCAACTGATGCTGGACCTCGGGGAGAGCGTGCCGAACGCCGCCCCCGAGCTCTCCACGGACGAAAAGATCGTCCTCGCGCTCCTGCAGCGGCAGGGCGGTCGGACGACCGACGAGCTGATGGCCGAGAGCGGCCTGGATCTGGCGACGCTCCAGGGCTGTCTGATGACGCTTTCCGCGGCCGGGCTGGCGGTTCCGGCCGGGCCGGGCCGCTACTCCGCAGGGGCGTGAGCCCAGGAGAAGCCGCTTTTTCCGCCCCCCTCACCAGGAGAAGTTGTCGCCCAGGTAGAACTTGCGCGCCATGGGGTCTTGGGCGACCTCCTCGGGGGAGCCGTTCAGGAAGATTTTTCCGTCGTGGATCAGATAGGTCCGGTCGGTGATGGAGAGGGTCTCGCGGACGTTGTGGTCGGTGATAAGCACGCCGTAGCCCTGTTCCCTCAGCGTGTGGATCATCGCCTGGATGTCGCTCACCGCGATGGGGTCGATGCCGCTGAAGGGCTCGTCCAGCAAAACGAAGCGCGGTCGCAGCGTCAGGGCGCGGGCGATCTCCACGCGGCGGCGCTCGCCGCCCGAGAGGGCATAGCCGCGGGTATCGGCGATGTGCGCGATGCCGAACTGCTCGAGCAGGCGGTCCGTGGCGTCCTCCGACGGACGTCCCAGCTCCTCCCAGACCAGGTCGATGTTCTCGCGCACCGTCAGGCTGCGGAACACCGAGGACTCCTGCGGCAGATAGCCGATCCCCGCCCGGGCCCGGGCGTAGACGGGCAGCCCGGTGACATCCCGATCCCCGATGAACACGCTTCCGGCGTCCGGCTTGACGAGCCCCACGATCATGTAGAACGAGGTCGTCTTGCCCGCTCCATTGGGCCCCAGAAGGCCGACCACCTCCCCCGGACCGACCTCGATGTCGACATCGGCCACGACGAGGCGCCCTCCGTACCCCTTGCGGAGCCCACGGGCCGCCAGCCGGAGGGGCTTCCTTCCTTCGGTGCCGTCCGTCGCCCCCGACTCCGGAACGGAGGAGGGGGCGGGCCTGCCCTTCCCCTTTTTCGCACTCATCGCCTGCCGCCCTTTTTGTCGCCCGAGGCCGGCGCCCCGGAGGCGCGCGGGATCTCGATGGTGATCGTCGCCCGGTCCGCACTGGCGACCCCCGACTGGCTCACGATGCCGCCCAGCGCCTCCACTCGGTTCTGCTCGGGGAAATAGACGAGGGAGTCCGAGGTCAGGGTCCGCCCCTTCTGGACCGCCCGGACGTTGCCGCTCAGGACGACGCTGCCCCGTTCCTCGGAGTAGATCGCCCTGTCGCCGTTCAGGCTCACCGCATCGCCGGTGCGGTTCGGCCGCCCCTCGATCCAGACCTTGGACTTGGCCGTCATGGACACCAGGACGCCGTCGCGAATCAGCCCCTCCATCGCCCCCGCACCGAAGGCAATGCCCATCGAGCGGTCCTCCACGCGCCGGGCGTTCACCAGCCACACCTTCGTCTGGCGGTCCTCGCCGGAGGGGGACACCCCCCCGCGCCCGATGAGGGTCACGCGGTCCGCATCCAGCGTTATCGTCCCCACACCGCCCCGGACCCCCTTGACCATTTTGCATGAGGGCGGTTCCCCGAAGGAAAGCTCCATGCTTCCGGCCCGCAGGTCTATCCGGTCGCCCTGCCAGTCTCCGGAGGCCGTGACCCCCTCGTCGAACAGCACCTCACGCCGTTCGACGTTTCCGGTTCCCCGGGGCGCCGTCACGGTCAGCCCGTCCGCTACGATGACGACGTTTCCCGTCGCCAGAAAGTCCCCCGTCCCGGAGTCGAACCGCATCCGATTGGCGGAGAGGCTCGCCTTGTCCGGAAGGTTCGCCGTGTCCGAGGCCTCGCCCCTCGTCCCTCCCCACACAACAATCAACACCATCAGCAACGCCGACAGAAAAACCGCACGTCGCACCGCTCCAACCTCCTCCCGTCCGATCGCGGGATATGTGCGCCCATTATAACCCAGGGGCCGAAGGCAGGAGCGGCCCGGCGCACGGGAGGGGTCAGGAGGCCCTCGGGTCGGTCAGGGCGAACTCCCGCGCCAGGACCTCCACCGCAGCATCGGCACTGGTCCCCTCGACCAGGACGGAGATGTTGATCTCCGACGTCGAGATGCCCAGGATGGAGATGTTGCGGGACCGCAGTGCGGCGAAGAGACGTCCGGCGACGCCCGTGGAGGCGTTCATCCCGTTTCCCACGGCCGAGACCTTGGCCACGGGCACGCCGGGCTCGACCTCCCAGCCCTTCAGCCCATGCTCTTCCATGTAGTCGGAGATGGCCTTGACGATCCGGTCGGTATCGCCGTCCAGGACCGTGAAGGTGAGAAACGAAAGCCCCTCGTCCCGGACCATCGAGATCATGTCGATGGTCGCCCCGCGGGCGGCCAGGGCCTGAAAAAGCCCGGAGATGACGTCTCCATTTCCGGGGATCCTTTTGACGACGAACTTCGTCTGGCTGCGCGTCACGGTGACGCCCGTCACCGCAGGGTGTTCCATCCACTCCGGCAATTCCTTGACCACGCGGGTACCCCTTTCGTCCGAAAAAGTCGAGGCGCAATACAGCTCCACCCCGTACCTCTGCGCCAGCTCGACGGCCCTCATGTGGAGGACCTTGGCCCCCAGGGCCGCCAGCTCCAGCATCTCGTCGTAGGTGATGCAGTCCAGCTTGCGCGCGCCCGGCACCTTGTTGGGGTCGCAGGTGAAGATGCCCGGCACGTCGCTGTAGATCTCGCAGCGCGCCCCCGCCTTGGCCGCGATCGCCACGGCGGACGTGTCCGATCCCCCACGCCCCAGGGTCGTCAGCTCCCCCTCGGGCGTCACGCCCTGAAACCCCGTGATCACCACCACATCGCAGCGTTCCAGATCCCTCTTGAGCTGGGAGAGATCGATGTCCTGGATGCGCGCGTTGCTGTAGTTGCCCGACGTGACGATCCCCAATTGAAAGGCGTTGTGGGAGATGGCGGGAACGCCCAACCCGTTCAATGCCATGGACAGCAGGGCCGCGGAGATCTGCTCGCCCGTCGTCAGGAGCATGTCCATCTCCCGGGCGGAGGGGTTCGGCGCGACCTCCCGGGCCAGGGCGATCAGGCCATCCGTCGTCTTTCCCATTGCGGAGACCACGACGGCCAGTTTTTCCCCCGCAGCGGCACGGTCCTTGATCTTCCGGGCGACGCCGCGGATCTTCTCGGTCGTGGCCACGGACGAGCCGCCGTACTTCTGAACCACCAGTCCCGGTACGGCGGATCCCGACACGCGCCCTTCGATGTCCCTCATTGTCATCGGCACCCCCTTTGCCTACAGTTTTCTCAGGTCCTCGACGATCTGGGTCTTTGAGGCGGTCCTGTCGTCCACCATTTTGATCACCTTGGCCGGGGACCCGGCGACCACCGCCCCGGCTGGGACGTCGCGGGTGACGATCGCCCCTGCCGCCACCACCGCGCCCGAGCCGACCTGGACCCCCTCCAGGATGACGGCATTCGCCCCCACCAGCACGTCGTCCCCGATCGTCACCGGTACGGCCGAGGCCGGCTCGACGACGCCGGCGACCACCGCCCCGGCGCCGATATGGCACCGGGCTCCGATGCGCGCCCGTCCGCCCAGCACGCAGTTCATGTCGATCATCGTCCCCTCGCCGATCACGGCACCGATGTTGATGACGGCGCCCATCATGACCACGGCCCCCTTGCCGATCGCGACCCGGTCACGGATGATCGCCCCCGGCTCGATGCGCGCCTCGTACCGGGTCAGGTCCGTCAGAGGGACGGCGGAATTCCGGGCCAGAACCTCCACCTCGCTGGCCGTCACACGGGCCCCGTGGCGTTCCAGCCGCTCGCGGACCGCCCCATGGTCGCCGAACAGCACGCCGAACTCCGCGCTCCCGACGAACTTGAGCTCGCCCCAGTCCAGCCCCTTCAGGTCGCCCGACACCCAGGCCCGCACGGGCGTGGTCTTCCTGGACTCCTTGATGAGGCGAATGATCTCCTCGGTGCTCATATCCCGATCCTGCATCGTTCAGCTCTCCTCCACAGATTTTTTCAGCACGTCCCTGAAAGAATAAAACCCGGGCCTCGCCGTCCTCGCGAACTCGGCCGCACGCAGCGCCCCCAGGGCGAAGACGCTCCGGTTCAGAGCCCGGTGGGTTAGCGTCAGCACCTCGCCGTCGTTGCCGAAACAGACCGTGTGGTCCCCCGGCACGCCGCCCAGCCTAAGGGAATGGGTGGGGCAGTCGCGCCCCGCGGCCTCGCGCAGCAGGATCGCCGTACCCGAAGGGGCATCCTTCTTTCGGTTGTGGTGCGTCTCCGATATCTCCAGGTCCCAGTCCGAAAGAAGCGGTGCGTAGTCCTTCAGGATCATGGCGAGGACGTTCACGCCTGTGGCGAAATTGAAGCTCTGCACCACCGGCACCTCCGTCCCGAGCGCCCGCAGGAGGCTGAAGTGCTCCTCCTTCAGTGCCGTCGTCCCGACGACCAGCCCGCACCGATGTTCGCGGCACAGCGACGCCGTCCCCGCCAGCGCGGCGTGCGACGAGAAATCCACGAGGACCTCGGGCCGCTCCCGGCACTCCACGCCCTCGAGGTCCGACGTCAGCACCAGGCTGTGACCCAACGCGCCGAACGCCCTCTCGACCTCCACGCCCATCCGGCCCCTGCAGCCGACAATTCCGTACTTCATGGCAGTCCACCTCCATCATCGAACCCCGGGGACATCCCCGCAAAAAAAAAGCACGTCCCCACATCAACGTAGGGACGCGCCCACAGGCACGCGGTACCACCCTGCTTGAACTCCGTCTCCGTACCGGAGCTCCACCTCAAAGGCCACTGACGCGGGCCCGAACGTGAACGTACTCCAGGACCAGCGGTCCCTTTCCGCCCCGGCTCCACAGGCCTTAGGCCGCGTTCCTCCACGGGACGCCCCGCGGATCCTCCCCCGGCCGTTCGACGTCTCTCAGCCTGCGAACGTCGCTCTCTGTCCCGGACGGCAGGAGGCGGCCCCTGTATCCTCGCCTTTTCCCGACCATAAATGAATAGAGTTCATAGGATTATACCCCCCGTCCCGGCCCTGTCAAGGAACCCGGGGGCTCATCGCGATCCCCGCCCGCCCCGGAGGGCGGCGGCAGCCCCGTTTTCTCGATGAAATCGAGAAAGGCCGCGGCCTGCCTCAGGCGAAGGACCTCGTTTCGATAGTAGAGGAAGGTGTGACGCAGGACTGGCTGCCCCCGGCCATCGTACATCGGCGTGCGAAAAAGGCCGGAGCCGAAATTGGCGAGGGAGGACTCCGAGACGAAGGCATATCCCATGCCGAGCGAGACCAGCTTCAGGCCGATGTTGGAGTTGCTGACCCGAACGAGGCTCCTTGGGGGGTGTCTGTAGCGCTCGTTCCACCAGGCATCCAGCAGGGCGTTCAGCTTGGCGTTCCTGACGGCGTCGATCCGGGGCAGCATCGGGAGATCCGCAAGGTCGATCGGTTCCTTCGAGACGACGTACATCGGCTCGGATCCCAGGTGCACCCGCCGCCCGTGAAAAAGCTTGACGTTGGGCTGGGCCACCAGCTGAAAGGCAACCTCGGGGCAGCGGCTCGCAAAGGAGGCGATGAGAGGAGGAAGAACGCTCTCCAGCAGAACGTAAATGGCCCCTATCCTCAGCTCGCCGGATACCCTCCCCTCCTGAAACGCCGCGAGGTCGCTCTTCAGCACCTCGTAGTCCATCAGCATCTTCCGGGCGGCGTCAAGCAGCCGGTCGCCCCGCTCCGTGAACGCGATTCCCTTCGACCTGCGGATTACGAGCGGGACTCCGAACTCGCGCTCCAGGTTCTTGATTCTCCGCGTCAGCGCGGGCTGAGACAGGAAAAGGGTCTGAGCCGCATGCGTCATGTTGCGGTCCCGCGCCAGCTCGACCAAGATGCGGCAGTCCAGATAATCCATAAAGGCCTCCCCGCGATAACGAACGCTTATTTCATGAAATAAGAACGCGCCATTGGCAATTTCACGTATCGGCTTCTATACTTCGAGGAGGGTGTCGTTTCTATTCCCCATATTCCCTCTATTTTCATCCGACGGCGTCCCAGGATCCACATCAAAACTGTAAGGGAGGACTCCGAAATGTCAAGCACCGCAAAGAGCGCACCGTTGCCGACCAAGAAGAAGTCGAAGTTTCCCCACGCCTACGTCATCATCGTCTGCCTCCTCCTCTTCGTCAGCTTCCTGACCTACGTCATCCCCGCCGGCGAGTACAATCGGGTCAAGACGCCGGAGGGAATCACGATGGTGGACAAGGATTCCTTCCAATACGTCCAGGCAAAGCCGGTCAAGCCCTGGCTGATCCCCAACTACATCCTGGAGGGGCTTCAGAAGCAGGCCAACATCATCTTCCCCCTGCTGCTGATCGGAGGCGCCCTGGAGGTGATCCTGGCAACGGGCCTGTTTCACGCCTACTGCAATCGTCTTGCGAGGGCCTGCGCCGGCAAGGAGAAGTGGTTCATTCCCGTCATCCTGACCCTGTTCGCGGTCATCGGCATCACGCAGTCCACCAACAAGTTCATCGGCTTCGCCCCGCTGGGGGTGATGCTGGCCGCCACACTGGGCTACGACGCGATCGTCGGAGTCGCTATCGTCCTCCTGGGAGTCGGCATCGGGTTCTCGACAGGCATCCTGGCCCCCACCACCGCAGTGGCCCAGGAGATGGCTCAGCTCACCGCCTATTCCGGAATGTGGCTGCGCGTGGTCAGCTTCGTCCTCTTCCTGATCCTCACCTCCGTCTACATATCCCGCTACGCGGAGAGGGCCCGGAAGGACCCGACGAAGAGCGTCCTGTACGGGACGAACTACGAGAACGCCTTCGACCTGTCCGGCTCGGACGTGGCGTACAGCGGAAAGCATCCCCTGATCCTCGCGATCGTCGTGCTTTCTTTCGCCGTTCTGATGTTCGGCTGCATCCGCTACGGCTGGGGGCTCGTCGAGACCGCGGTATGCTTTCTGTGGATGGCTCTGGCGGGCGGACTCGTCTATGGGTTCGGTCCCAGCAGGATCGCGACGGAGATCGTCAAGGGGGCCAAGGGGATGACCTCGGCCGCACTGATCGTGGGGCTGGGCGCCGCGGTCGCGATCATCCTGAAGGACGGCAAGGTGCTGGACACGGTGGTCATGAACCTGGCCAAGGGGCTGGGCTACATGCCCGACTGGCTGAAGGCGCCGATGCTGCTCATCATCAACGTCATCGTCAACGGGTTCGTCACCTCGGGGACCGGCCAGGCCGCCGTGGTCATGCCCGTCCTGGTCCCGGTGGCCGACATCGCCGGCATCACCCGTCAGACGACCGTCCTCGCCTACAAGTTCGGCGACGGGTTCTGCAACTACATCCTGCCCCACGCCTCGGCCCTCATGGGCTTCCTGGGTGCGACCGGCATCAGCTACGACCTCTGGATGAAGTTTATGATGAAACTCTTCGGGCTGTGGATGCTTCTGGGCTCGGCCATCCTGGCCTTCGCCCACTTCATCCATTACGTTTAGCACCGGACCGGGGGCATCCCAAACCATGAACGGCACGAAGGAACTTCTGAAGCGGCACATCGAGGCCCTTGCCCCTCGCCTGACCGCGATGTCCGACGACATCTTCGATCATCCCGAGGTGGGCCTCGAGGAGCACCGGGCGGCCGAGCTGCTCTGCACCGAACTGGAGCGCGGAGGGTTCGAGGTGGAGCGCGGCATTGCCGGCCTGCCCACCGCGTTCCGCGCCCGCTGGCGTACGGGCACGTCGGGACCGGTGATCGGCCTGCTGTGCGAGTACGACGCCATCGAGAACATGGGGCACGCCTGCGCGCACCACATGCAGGGGCCGGCCATGGTAGGCGCCGCACTGGCCCTCAGGGAGGGCCTGAAGGACGCCTCCTGCGAAGTGGTGGTCTACGGGACCCCCGCCGAGGAGACGGTCAGCGGCAAGTCCATGATGCTGAAGGAGGGCTGCTTCCACGAGCTCGACGTCGCGCTGATGGTCCACGGAGGACCGACGACGACCACGGACATCCAGTCTCTCGCCATGTCGCGCTATCGCGTCCGATTCCACGGGAAATCGGCTCATGCGGCGATCAAGCCCGAGGACGGCCGGAGCGCATTGGATGCGGCCCTGCTGATGTTCCACGGAATCGAGTTCCTCAGGGAGCACGTGAAGGACGACATCCGGATGCATTACACGATCCTCAACGCGGGAGGGCCGGCCAACGTGGTGCCCAAGGAGACGGAGAGCCTCGTCTACCTCCGCGGCTACGACAGGCCGTACCTGGACACCGTGGTCCGGCGCTTCTTCGACGTCGCCAACGGTGCGGCCCTCATGACGGGCACTACGGCCGAGATCATCGAGGACAAGGTGCTCCACAACAAGATCCCGGTCCTGAAGCTGAACGACCTGGTCATGGAGGTCGCCCGCGAGATGGACGCCCCCACGATCCGTCCGCCCCGCGCCAAGACGGGCTCCACGGACTTCGGAAACGTCATGTTCCACGTTCCCGGCACCTGCCTCCGCATCGCGTTCGTGCCCGAGGGAAGCTCGGCCCACTCGCAGGAGTACCTTGACGCCGGGAAGTCCGACGCCCTGCACCGGGCCCTGATCCTGTCGGCCCAAATCATCGCCGAGGCGGTCCGGCGTCTCGTCGAGGAGCCGGACCTCATGAAGGACATCCAAGAGGAATTCGACCGGAAAAAACGGATCGGTTCGAACGACTGACGAGAAACGGGCACATGGGGGCGGGGAAGGGGATTCCTCGCCCCCATGTCCGTTTTCCTCGGCGGAGGAGAGGGGATGCAAAGCACACGTCGGCCGCCGTTTTGACAACCCCGGCATCTCTGCTAGGATAATCCGGGAGGGCCGCCGTCCGTCGATTTCGGGGGAGAGCGAAAAGAGGGCCGGATGCCTTCCGGAGGCCGTTTGTTCAAGGAAAGGTCTCGATCATTTCTATGGGGGGTATCGCACATGAAAAGACGATGGCTACGTTCCATAGCACCGTTCCTTCTTCTGCTCGCTCTGCTCGCCGGCACGGCCGGCGCGGAGCAGAGGGCGAAGTACGTGTTCCTCTTCATCGGAGACGGCACATCCTTTCCACAGAGAAACGTTACGGAGTACTTTCTGGCGGCCCGTAAGGACACCTCGACCCTGGAGCCCCAGATCGCCAAGGCCGAGGGCAAGATCAGGCTCGACGACGGAATCGCCGACTTCAAGCCGGCCATCGATCACCTGCTCATGAACACCTTCCCCGCCCAGGGACTCTCCTCCACCTATTCCTTCAACTCCCTGATCACCGACTCCTCGTCCTCGGGCACCGCCATCGCGACGGGCAAGAAGACACAGGACGGAGTGGTGGCCATGGATCCCCTGGGCAAGGAGGGCTATGTCTCCATGGCTAAACTGGCCAAGGCCAGAGGCAAGAAGGTCGGCATCATCTCCACCGTCTCCATCGAGCACGCCACCCCGGCCGCGTTCTACGCCAATGCGCCGTCCCGCAATCTTTACTACGAGATCGCGCAGCAGATTCCCGCAAGCGGCTTCGAATACTTCGCCGGCGGCGGCTTCAAGCAGCCCAAGGGGAGCAAAAAGGACCAGAAGGACGTCGCCGAGATCATCCGTGAGGGCGGCTACAAGGTCTACAACACCCGGGAGGACTTCGATAAGCTAAAGAAGGGCGACGAGAAGGTCGTGACCATCAATCCGGCCCTCGACAACAACGCGGCCCTCCCCTACACGATCGATCGCGATCCGAAGGCCGAGATCAGCCTGGCGGAATTCCTGGCGAAGGGTATCGAGCTTCTGGACAACCCCGAGGGCTTCTTCATCATGGCCGAGGGCGGCAAGATCGACTGGGCCTGCCACGCCAACGATGCGGTGACGGCCATTCACGACGTCATCGCACTGGACGAGGCCGTCAAGGTCGCCTACGATTTCTACCGGAAACATCCGGAGGAGACCCTGATCGTCGTGACCGGCGACCATGAGACGGGCGGACTGGCCCTGGGCTACGCCGGGACGCGCTACGACGCCTTCCTCAAGCGCCTGGAGGGACAGAAGGGATCCTACCTCGCCTTCAACGCGGAGATCAAAAAATTCAAGAAGGACAACCCCGAGGGAAGGTTCGCGGACATGCTGCCGGTCATCGAGGACTTCTTCGGCCTGAAGTACCACCCCCAGGACCAGATGAAGAAGCTGAGCGAGGCCGCGGCCAAGGGCGACCCGGACGCCGTCGCCGCACTGGAGATGGCCCTGACGGACTACGAGCTGGGACTGCTGGAGAAGGCCTTCGCCATGACGATGACCCCGCAGGCGGACCGACCGACCAAGGACGACGCCTACTACACGGCCTACGGCAGCTACGAACCCCTTACCGTCACCCTCACCCACGTCCTGAACCACAAGGCCGGCATCGCCTGGACCTCGTTCTCCCACAGCGGCCTGCCCACTCCCGTCTCCGCCGTGGGCGTGGGCTGCGAGAACTTCAACGGATACTTCGACAACACGGACATCTTCAGGAAGGTCGTCGCAATCGCACAGTATCAGCAATAGCGCGAACGGGCGTCCCTCTCCCACGCCCTGCGCACCACGACAACGAAGGAACGGGGCGCGCTGGTCTGCAGCCGCGCCCCGTTCCTTCACCGAGGAGCTGACGAGACTCCATGAAGGCCATGCTGAAACATTACCTCTTCCACAACACGAGCCGCAGGGACCTGATCCTGTCCGGCGTCATTCTGGCGCTGTGCGGTATCCTGTACTTCATTCCGACGGGGTTCGAGACCCGGCGCAACACGGGCTCCCTGCAGGCCGAGGGGCGGGTTCTGGAGGTGGACAACCAACAGCTGGACCAGCACGGCCTGCTCTTTACGGGAGCCCAGACGGTTGTGCTCCAGCTGCTGGAGGGCCCGATAAAGGGCACCGCGATCACGGCACAGAATCTCTTCTCCGGCAAGATGGAGCTGGACAAGGTCTTCGAGCCCGGCGACCTCGCATTGGTCAACTACGCAATCCAGGGCGATCGGGTGACCTGGGCCCGGGCCTCGGACCACTACCGCCTGAGGACGGAGTTCATCCTGTTGGGGGTTTTTTGCCTCTTTCTGCTCGCCTACGGGGGGTTCACCGGCTTTCAGGCCATGCTGTCCTTCTTTTTCACGGGACTGACGATCTGGAAGGTCCTGATTCCCTGTCTGCTCAAGGGCTACGACCCCATCGGGGTCACCTTCGCCTGCATCAGCTGCATGACGGCGGCCATCCTGTTCCTCGTGGCGGGGATCGGCCTCAAGGGGCTGGTGGCCTTTCTCGGTGCCTGCTCGGGGCTCGGCGTCACCTGCCTGATCGCCCTTTTCTTTTTGCCGGCGTTCAAGGTCAACGGGGCGGTGCGCCCCTTCTCGGAGACCCTTTTGTTCGCGGGGTTTCTCAATCTCGATCTGACGCGGCTCTTCATCTCGGGGATCTTTCTGGCCGCCTCGGGAGCCGTGATGGACCTGGCCATGGACCTCTCGGCCGCCATGCAGGAGATCGTGCGGCACAACCCCGCCGTTACGCGCCGCGAGCTCTTCTTCTCCGGGCTGATGATCGGCCGGTCCGTCATCGGAAGCATGACGACGACACTGGTGCTGGCCTACAGCGGCGGCTACATCGCCATGCTGATGTTCTTCATGGGACAGGGCATCTCCAACGCCAACATCCTGAACCTGAACCACGTGGCCGCGGAGATCCTGCACACTCTGGTCGGCAGCTTCGGGCTGGTGCTCGTCGCCCCCATGACCACCGTCATCGGGACGCTGCTCTACCTGCCCGGCAGGAGATGAGGCCGGGTGCCGAGGGGTGCCCCGCCGGCGCAAAGGCGTTATGGAGGGCCTCCGTTAGCGTATAATTGGGAAAGAATATCGGCGGTTTCCACCCCCATCATCGGCACGCTCGCAGAAAGGATACCACTGCGATGAGAATCGAGACGCTCAATCTCAAGAACTTCAAGGTTTTCAAGGATGCGAGGATCGGAAGCATTCCGGCCTTCTGCGTCGTCGTCGGAGCCAATGGTACGGGCAAGAGTACGCTTTTTGACACATTCGGCTTTCTCAAGGATTGCCTGACCTACAATGTCTCCGTCGCACTCCAGAAGCGGGGTGGGTTTTCCCAGGTCGTCACCCGGGGCGCGGGAGACGATGCGGATATCGTCATCGAGCTTCAGTATCGTATGGAGATCGAGGGCTATGAACGCCTGGTGACCTATCGCCTGGAGATTGGCCAGGAGAAGAACAAGCCCGTGGTCAACAGAGAATTGCTCCGCTACAAACGAAGTTCCTACGGCTCTCCTTTCAACTTCCTGAATTTCAGCAAGGGCAAGGGCTACGCCATCAACAACGAGGAGGATTTCAAGGCCTCGGACAAGGAGCTGACCCGGGAGCAGCAAAGCCTTGACGGAACCGACATTTTAGCGATTAAAGGGCTGGGGCAATTTCAGCGTTTCAAGGCCGCCAACGCATTTCGTCAGATGATCGAAAACTGGCATGTTTCAGACTTCCATATCGATGCAGCCCGCGGCAGCAAGGACGTTACCGGTTATGCCGAACATCTCTCCCAGAGGGGCGACAACCTCCAGCTCATCGCCAATTCCCTATACGAGAACGACCGGAAAACATTCGAGCGAATTCTCCAGGCAATGAAGGAGAGGGTGCCGGGAATTGGGGACATCACGCCCGAATCGACATCGGACGGACGGCTGCTCTTGAAGTTCCGTGACGGGGCTTTTCAAGATCCCTTCATCGATCGCTACGTCTCGGACGGCACGATCAAGATGTTTGCCTATCTGGTGCTCCTCTACGATCCGAAACCGCACCCCCTTCTCTGTATTGAGGAACCGGAAAATCAGCTCTATCCCCAGCTGATGACGGAGTTGGCGGAGGAATTCCGGGGCTACAGCAATAGAGGGGGTCAAGTTTTCGTATCCACGCATTCCCCGGATTTTCTGAACGCAGCGAAACTGGAGGAGGTCTTCTGGCTGGTCAAGCAAGACGGTTATACCGAAATTCGTCGTGCGGCGGACGATCCTCAGCTCCAAGCCTATATGGAGGACGGTGGCCAGATGGGCTGGCTTTGGAAACATGGTTTCTTCCCCGGGGCCGATCCAAGATGACCGTTCTCCCTCCATTGTGCACGCTCCTTTTTCTGTTGGAGGAGGCCTCAGCCAAATGGATGCTGCAAGGCCTGATCGAGACAAACTTCAAGGTCGATCCCCAGAGTTGGGACATTCAATACAAGGTCTTCGAGGGAAAGCAGGATCTGGAAAAACATCTGTCGCGGGTTCTGAGCCGATGGCGGACTCCGTACACCACTTTTTTCATCATCCGGGATCAGGACGCAGGAGATTGTACCGTCGTGAAAGAGTCGATACGAGCCCTCTGTCCGGAGCCACTTTTGCAGAGATGCGTCATCCGTATTGCCTGCCGGGAATTGGAGAGCTTTTACCTTGGCGATCTGTCCGCCGTGGAAAATGGATTGCAACTGACGGGGCTTGCCCAAAGACAGTCTCAAAGGAAGTTCCGTGATCCGGACAATCTCCGAGCCCCCTCGAAGGAATTGGAGACGCTGACGAAAAGTCGATACCAGAAAATCGGCGGTAGCCGTTCCATCGCTCCCCACCTGAGTCCGCAACACAACCGGTCCCACAGTTTCAAGATGCTTTTCGGGGCAATCCGGGACATTCTATCTTCGCCCTTCCCTTCGGACGATGGCAGGGGCAACCGCATCTGAAGCACCCGATCTCAATCCTATCGCCTCCATCCAGCCCGCAAAATGAAAGGCAAGGAGACAAAGAGCACCGTACACTTTTTCATGTCGAGCCGGCGCATTTTTTCCACTTGATCTAGGGGCTCAAAAAGCAAAAACCCCTGATTTCTCAGGGGTTTTTCGAGCTTATGCCGTTCATTGATTGTTTAAACTGGCGGTCCCAGCGGGATTCGAACCCGCGTCGCAGCCTTGAAAGGGCTGTGTCCTAGGCCCCTGGACGATGGGACCGCGCTCGATTTGCTGCGTGCGTTGGTGAGCCGTGTGGGACTTGAACCCACGACACCCGGATTAAAAGTCCGGTGCTCTACCGACTGAGCTAACGGCTCTCAGGGCACCTCATCCAAAGCACCGAAGCATTATACCATAAAAAGACCGGAGACAAGCCGTGCAAAAATTTTTTTCGCCCTCTCCTTTCGTGCAGGCGAACGGTTATAATGAGGACGATCCTCTGCTCCAAAAACGAAAGGATGGTATCGTGATGATGAGACGTTTTGTTTCCCTGCTGATGGTTTGCGTCGTCGTTCTGTTCGCCTCCGGTGCGGCCCTGGCGGCCTATCCGGAGAAGGCCATAACCATCGTCTGTCCATGGGGGGCCGGCGGCGGGACGGACCGCGTGATCCGCGCCATGGGCGCGGAGCTCGAGAAGGCCCTGGGACAGCCCGTGGTGATCGAGAACAAGACGGGCGGCGACGGAGCGGTGGGACACTCCTTCGGTGCCCGCGCCAAGCCGGACGGCTACACCCTCACCTGCACGACCTTCGAACTGGCGACCCTGCACTGGATGGGGGTCAAGTCCGCTCCCACCCACCAGGACTACGAGCACATCGCGATGATCAACAGCGACCCGGCCGCGATGGCCGTCAAGGCCGACGCCGCCTGGAAAGATCTGGCCGCGCTGCTCGACGACATCCGCGCCAACCCCGGCAAGCGCCTCTTCTCCGGCACCGCCAAGGCCGGCATCTGGGACCTCGCCCGGCTGGCCCTGATGAACGCCGCAGGGCTGAAGGCCGAGGACGCGCTCTGGATCCCCAGCAAGGGAGCGGCCAGCGCCATCCCCGAGATCCTGGGCGGACACATCGACGTCATCACCTGCGGGATCGCGGAGCTGAAGACTCAGCTCGAGAACGGGGAGCTCCGCGCCCTGGTGCTGATGAGCCCGGAGCGCAGCAAAACCTTCCCGGACGTCCCGACGGCAAGGGAGCTGGGATACGACGTCGCCTACGCGACGGTGCGCGGGCTCTCGGCCCCCAAGGGAACGCCCAAGGAGATCGTCGCGGTCCTGAACGACGCCGTCAAGAAGGCCTGCGAGTCCCCGACCTTCGTCGAATTCATGGAGAAGAACAGCTTCGCCATCACCTATCAGGACTCCGCAGCCTACGCGGAGACCCTGGCGAAGGCCGACGCGGACAGCAAGGCCTCAATGGAGCTGGGCGGCTACCTCCGGCAGTAGCTTGCCCTGAGAGCTCTTCAGGAGGGGGCGGCGCGACGTTTGCGCCGTTCCCTCTTTCCATATCCGCACGTACCGACGTCCGCGTGCCCCAGCCACACATCAAAAAGGAGCGTGAAACAACTTGGACGACATGGAGACCCCTATCCCCTCCCCGACGCCCGGAACGGCGGCGAGCCCCCAACGTCCTCCCAGCCTTATCCTCGGTCTCTTCCTGATCCTGCTGTGCGGCCTCGTGTGGTACGAGACCGCGGGATACCCCGACGACCTGCTGGACGCGCGCAGGCTGACGGGCCCCGGCACCTTTCCGCGGCTCCTCGCCTTCCTCCTCGGCCTGACCGGCATACGGGAAACCCTCCGGGCCATTTTTCGCGGCAAGCGGGGCTCCGTCCCGCAGGAGCCCCTGTCCCGTTCGGGGTTCGTCAACATCCTGTGCGTCGTCCTCGCGACGGCAGCCTTCATCCCCCTGACTCACCACCTGGGCTTTTCCCTGGGGGCGTTGGCCTGCATTCTGCCCCTGATGCTCCGCTTTCGGGTCCGACCCCTCCTCGCCGTTCTGGCCTCCTGCCTGACGATCGGCCTGATCTTCCTCATGTTCAACGGCGTCTTCCGCGTCCAGCTGCCCCGGGGCACACTGACCGAACCCCTGGGCTGGAGGTTCTGACCATGGACCTAACGCAGCTTCTCTCCCTTTCCACCCTCGGGCCCTGGATGCTCTCGATGCTCTTCGGCCTGGTCATCGGCGCCACGCCCGGGCTCACGGCCACCATGGCGGTCGCCCTGATCATCCCCGTGACCTACTACATGCCGCCCCTCACGGGGCTGTCCATGGTCATCGGGGTCTCCGCCTCGTCCATCTTCGCGGGCGACATCCCCGCGACATACCTGCGCATCCCCGGAACCCCTGCCTCGGCCGCGGCGGTCCTCGACGCCTACGCGATGACGCAGAAGGGCGACAGCGGCCTGCCCCTGTCGCTCGATGTCTATTGCTCCGCGATCGGAGGCACCGTCGGGGTGCTGCTCCTGATCTTCGTCGCACCGGCTCTGGCCCGTTTCGCCCTGCGATTCACCCACTTCCAATACTTCTGGCTCGGGATCTTCGGCCTGTCCATGAGCGCCATCCTCAGCCAGGGCAACGCGCTGATGGGCGTCGTCTCCGCATCCCTGGGCATGCTGCTCTCCACGGTGGGGACGGACCTGACGACGGGGCATTACCGTTTTATCTTCGACGTCATGGACCTGGCGGACGGCGTGGGATTCATCCCCGTCATGATCGGGATGTTCGGCGTCTGCGAGGTCCTCAGGGCCGTGTCCCGTCCCGAACGGCTGGGAACGACCGCCCTCTCCGGATCAACGCGCCTGCCCCCGGCGTCGCGCGTCTTCTCCAGCATCTGGAGACACAAGCTGACGGTCCTGCGGTCCGCGGTCCTGGGAACCGTCATCGGCGCGCTTCCCGGCGCGGGCGGCGACGTGGCGGCCTGGGTCGGCTACGGGACGGCCAAAAAGCTCTCGCGCAGCCCGGAGAGGTTCGGCACGGGCTGCGAGGAGGGCGTCATCGCCCCCACAAGCGCCAACAACGCGGCGATCGGCGGCGCCTGGATCCCCGCCCTGGTCTTCGGCATCCCCGGCGACTCCATCACCGCCATCGTGCTGGGCGCCATGATCATGTACGGGCTCCAGCCCGGCCCGATGATCTTTCAGGAGAACCGTGATATGGTCAACGGCATCTTCGCGATCGCCCTGATCTCCCAATTCATGCTGATCCCCGTCGGACTGCTGGGCATCAAGGCGTTCCGCCAGATCCTGCGCCTGCCCAAGAACGTCGTGTTTGCGCTGGTGCTGCTCTTCTCCATCGTGGGCAGCTACGCCATGCGCTCCAACTATTGGGACGTCGGCATCATGCTGGCGGCCGGCATCGCGGGGTTCCTGCTCGAACGCGTATCGGTCCCCCTGCCCCCGCTGATCCTGGGGCTGATCCTCGGGAACATGGTGGAGGACAACTTTCGCATCGGAATGCTGAAGAGCGGCGGCGACTACACCGCCTTCATCGCCGACCCCATCTGCGCCGCGCTGATCGCCCTCATCCTCCTCACCTTCTTCAGCGCTCCGCTGGTGCGCCTGATCCGGAGGATCTTCGGCCCCATAAGACGCTGAACTTCAACCGTAAAGCACGGGAGGCCCTTGAAGGGCCTCCCGCCTACAAAACGTGAATAAACGCTACGGACACCGATTGTGCCGGCGGTCCTCGGTATAAAATCGGGATCGTGGCAGAAGGCTAACGCCGCCTCAGGAGCAGCGGAGCCACCAACAGGAGGGCCAGGCCTGCAAGCCCGGCGTCGCACCCGCCGCCGCCATCTTTGCCGCCCGGAGCAGGAGCGGGCTTCGTGGAGGCGGTCACCGTCAGGGACCCCATCTCGGACCACGGGCTGGCTCGGACCATGGCGCCCTCGCTGCCGGTGCGGTAGTCGTAGCTCATGCGCCACTCGTAGTCCCCTGCGGGCAGAGCCTGCGCCACCTTGTGGCTCGGCGAGCCGTCCGTGTTGCTTCCCTTGTAGACCGGTTCACGGCCGTCGACGTTGCGGATGGCGAAGCCCCCGGAGGCGCTCCGGCCCGAACCCGCCTTCGCGTAAACCTCCCACCGGCTGCCCACCGCCACATAGCCGTCCGGACCCGAGAACGGCAGGGCGGTCAGGACGACGGCGTCTGCGGGCTGCGGCCCGGCATCCTTCGGGAGGAGGGGCGGCGCGACGGAGGCGGAACTCGCGGGGGAGAGACAGAGGATGCGGACGAAATCGAACTTGCCTTCTGCTCCCACGGAGTTGTAGATCACATACAACCTGCCCCGGGCGTCGACGAAGTGGCCTCTTTGCGAGTAAGTACCTTTTCCTCCGCTCCAGAACTCCCGGGCCTGCTGATCCGTCCAGGTGTCCGTCTGGTCGGAGATCGTCATCCGCCCTCCCGTCCCGACGTTGTACACGGTGAACTTGACGAAATCACGGTTGACAACCGGCTCGTTGGTCCAGCCGACGCTCCTTTGGTAAGACCCGATCAGCAGCTCCTTGAAGTTCTTGTCCTCGTTCCATCCGGGGACTTCGGCCGCAGGGTCAAAGGCCCGAAGGCCGCCACCCGTTCCGATGTCCGCGTGGAAAAACCATTTGTAACACTCCTTTCTCACCACCGTATCGGTCTGCTTAACGGAGAGCCACACCTTGCCGGTGCTGGCCTCGTAGACGGTGGTATACCCCACATCCCACTCATTGAGGGGCTCGAAGTGACGCTCCGCCGGCAGAGTGCAGGTCCAGGTGCGGATGGGGCTCTTGGAGCCCGAGACACTCCACTGACTGAAGGAGAAAAGCCCGATCGTCACCTCCCGCTGCGCGGACGCCTTCGACACCAGCAAGACCTGGTCCGGGTCCTTGGCCAGGGAGAAGCCCGCAAAGACAAAGGCGCTGTCTCCCAGCGTGAAGTCCCGCACCTCCGGCTGACCGGTATAGCCGCGCTTCAGCGGCAGGCGATAGAGGTGCGTGCTGTCGCCGGCCAGCGTGTAGTAGACGTAGGAGGCGTCCCTGTCCGTCGTGATCTTCAAGAATCGCGCCCGCCCCGGGATCGTCATGAAGGGCTTGGCGAGGTTCAGGTCCTCCTTGCGCCCGGAGAAGTCCGCCGGCACCGTGTAGAGGTGCGAGGTCGTCCCCGCCGCGTCGTACAGCATGAAGTAGGCTTGGCCGCTCCAGTCCGTGGCGATCCGGACATTGCACCACGCTCCGCCGTCCTCGTAGAGATAGCTTTTCGTGTAGGCCCCGGCCGGAGCGCACAGCGCCAGGACCGCCAATACGCACAGGAGCAAGCCCCTTACACTTTTGTTTCCTCTTCGCATCACCGTTCAGCCTCCTTATTCGTTCGTTTGTTTGGTGCCCCACCCGCTACACGTTTTCTGCATCGCCTTTCCCTCCGCCGCCTCAGCCTCCTCTCCGGACAGCCAAGCTCCTCCCCCTGAAAAAACGTCCGCAGAACCATGAAAATTTCGGGCCCGATCCGCCGCCGATCACCACGGGACGGTCTGCATCGGGGACCAGTCGCCCGGATAGTGCGCCGAATCGCGGTTGGGGTCGAACTCGGGGTTGTCGGAGTAGACCGTCTGCCCATCCGGCCCGGACCAGCCGAAGCGGAAGCCCGTGGGGACGCTGTGGGTCACGCCATCGTCGCCCCGCCACAGGTCGATGCCGGTGAGGGTGTTGGTCCAGCCGCGCATGACATTGGCGTTCGTCTCCGCCATTCCCCCCGCGCTGCCGGCCTGTCCCATCTGGCGGGCGGACTCGATGGCCTGCTGCATGTTGACCTCGATGGCCCGGCGCCCCTGGTCCAACCGCCGCTGCACCATTTGGTGCCCGACGTTCTGCATCGCTATCCCCCAGACGGGGTCCACCATCGTCCCCGCAGCCATGGCCGACAGGATCCCCTCGCACCCCCCAAGCTTTCCGGCATGGGCCTGAAGCGCGATAACCGGGCCGACGTCCCAGAGGACCTGTTCCCCTCCCAGCGAGTCGACGGTAAAGATGTACTCCGCCATCGCATGGAACTTGGCCTCCCACGGGACGCTGCCCTTCGTGAAGGTCGCGTGGACGATCGCCTCTTCGACGCGGACGTCCCGGAGATTTGCTCCGGGCAGACTTCCCCATATCGCGCCGATCTCCTGGCGCCGTCTCTCCCGGTTCGCGGCGTTGCCCTCGCACTTGTCCACCCCCACGATCCGTATCGAGGCGATCGCCCGGTCCCCTGCAAGCATTTCCCGGATCACCTCCTCAGGGCTCATGAAGGGCACGAGCTGGCGGCCCATCTTGTAGGCCTCATCCCCCGCAAAGGGGGACTGGCCGGAAAGAAACGCCTGGGAATAGGGCCCGTAATAGTTGAACCAGGTGTCGTCTCCCGGCGACTTGACGATGATCTTTATTCTGGCGGGATAGCAGGACGTCAGAAAATCCCAGTTCACCCCGCCCTCGAGACGCCACCCCACCGGCAGGGTGACCACGGCCGCCGTCACCCCTCCGGACTGCGGGTCGGTGATGGCGCGCCGCTCGAGGCGCAGCTCCGCCGGCATCGCGGCGGATGGAAAGGCGAGGACCAACAGGAGCGCCGCGAACACCAGCCATGCCCTCGAGGCCGGCGAATCCGCGTTCCCAACCACGAACGTTGAAACATTTTCCATCGTCATTCCACCCTCTTTCCACAGTTTGGACAAAACGCCGATCCGGACTCCAAAGCGGCCCCGCAGACACAGGTCCTTTGCAGCGCCGCACCGCACTCAGGGCAGAACCTGGCGCCGCGCTCCACCGTGGCGCTGCACTTGGGGCAGACGGACGCGAGGGGCTTGCCGCAGACGGTGCAGAAGCGCGTGCCTTCCCTGCAGGGATTCCCACAGTGCGGACAGGCTGGAGGCTGCGGGACGGGTGCCGCAGGAGCCGCGTTCAGCTCCTGAGCCATCTGTCCCGCCATCCGCCCGAACGCGCCCCCGGCTCCCATGCCCATGCCCAATCCAAGGCCGGCTCCCATCATCGGGGAGGCCCCGGAGGCGCCGGACTCGGCCAGCTTCTCCATCGCGTCGAACGACCGCATCTGCCGATAGTCATAACCGACGACCTCCATCCGTGCCCTCTCCGACATGGCCTTTCGGATGTCCACGACGGCCGGGTCGTCCTCCGGCACGTTGACGGAGCCGACGTAGAAATTCACGACAGAAATCCCGTAATCCTCGAAGACGGGTTTCAGGCGCTCGACGCTCTCGTCCGCCATCTCGCCAAGGTACGCGCTGACCTCGAAGACGTTGATCTTTTTCTTCACAAGGTAGGAGGCGATGAGGTCCCCGATGCGGTTCAGGATCAGCCCTTTGAAGGAGGCGACCAGCGTCGCGCGGTCGAGGCGATCCCTCGTGCCGACGAGCTTCACCAGGAACTTTCGCGCGTCCTCGACACGCACCCCGAACTGGCCGTAGGCACGGACGGGTATGGGGATCTTGTACTCCGGGTCCTTGAGCTGGAGCGGGTGTGCCGTGCCCCACTTGATGTCCAGCACGTGGACTTTGTTGACGAACCAGACCGACGCCTTGAAGGGGGATTCCCCTCCGGTCGGAAGGTTCAGGAGCTTTCTCAGGATAGGGATGTTGTCCGTCGAGAGCGTGTAGCGCCCCGGGCCGAAACGGTCGAGGGCCTGACCGTCGCGGAACAGGATCGCCTCCTGCGACTCCTGGACGATCAGCTGGGTCCAGTTGCCCAGCTCGTCGCTGCGCCTCGGGTTTTCGGGATCCACGTAGCGCCACGCGAAGATATCCGAAGGATCGAGGTCCTGCCGAAACTCCACGATTTGGAGGAGGGCCATGAATTTTCCTCCTCCTACACCTGTGCCTTGAGGAGGCCCAGGTCGATCATCCGATCTATCTGCGTTTGCAGGTAGAAGATGCTGAACAGGAACGTCCAGAGGAGCGAGGCCGCTATGGACGCATTGACGGCGTTGCCGGGGGACGTACGCTCGGCATGGGCACGGAGCAGCCCGCGGACGAAGAAGGACATGTAGAAGTTCATCCCGGCGACGACCAGCCACATGAGAAACGCGACCTCCGCAGCATCCGGGGTGAACAACAGGGCGAGGTAGGCTCCATGGACGCCGATAAAACTGTTGATAAGCGTGTTCGTCCGTTTGGACTGTTCCGGATTGAGAGCCTTGAGGGATTCGCGGCGCAGAAAATACCAGAGGCTGATGTAGAACCCCAGCGATAAAACGGTGCACAGAAGCATCACGGCAATGGAGCCGCGCTTGAATTGAGGAGCCCCCTCCGCCAGAGAGTCCGCGGGCACACCGACCGATCCTGCCGGCCCCCCGACGGAGGCACGCGGAACCTCCAACACGGAATCGCAATACTCGCACACGGTCGCTCCCGCCGGGAGCGACGCACCGCACTTCTGACAGTTGGGCATTTGTGAAAACCTCCTGGTTCAGCAGTCTGTACCACGAATTAACGGCCTAAGCCGATGCACGCCAAGCGATCAAACATCCAACCCAAGCACAGCAAATTCCGAAACCGGACCCGACCGTATCAAAGGGCTCATTTATTTCTAAAAAACGGTTTCCTCACTGCATCCTTTGATAGACGATGGTGAAACCGTTCGGGGCCGTGATCGCAAAGGCCATCCCGCTTGGGTCCCACTGGAAGAGGTTCGAGAATGCCGCCCCGGTATTCGTCTGCCCGTACATCCTGTTTCCCTGAATCTGGAAGACCCCGGCCTCGGAGGGCATCCCGTTCACCCACACTCCGTACTGGTTCCCCTGAATCTGCATCACCAGCTGCTGCCCGTTGACAAAGGCACCCCAGACCCCGTCGAGCGTCGCCCCCTGCGGAGGCACCTGAGGCTGCGGAGGCACGGACTGAGAGGGGTACTGCGGCTGAGAAGGGTCCGGGTGGGGAGGCTGCGGGTGAGGGGGGGAGCCCGCTTGCCTGTTGTACACCGTGGCCGTCTCCGTATCGGCGAAGGTGACGACCAAGGCTTTTGTCTCCGGGTTGTAGGCGGTGAAGAGCACGAGGGGTTGTCCGTCGGACGGCGTCAGGGTCACCCGATTGTCCGAGAGCGTGAAGGAGCCCTGGCGGAGGGCGCCCCCGGCCGGGGCGTAGCCCGCCTGTCCCCCCCGGAAGGTCAGGGTGCTGCCGTCGTCCCCGCTCCACTCCCCCTCCAGATAGCCGGCGGGGAACCACAAGTCGTCCAGCGGGATCAACTGGATATGACTGCCGCTGGCGCAGTCGATCATCCTCCAGGAGTAGCGGCCTTCCTCCGGAACCAGCAGGGCGAAGTCGCTCTTCACCAAGGTAAGCGCCCCACCTTCTCCCGGCACCACCGACCTCACGATCGGCAATCCTTCCGGCTGCACAAGCAGCCGAAGATGGACCGGATCCGAGCCGAACGCCGAGAGCGTGGCGGCGAACGCCATTTCCCGGCCACTTGCCTGTTCGATCTCCAGGACCGCACCATTGGGGGCCAGGAGGCTGTTCGTGCCCGTCCGGGAGGGGACGATCCCCACGGCCGCGTAACGCCCGAGGAAGTGCTCGTAGCCCCGCTCCTGCGTCACCTTCAGATAGGGCGTCACCATCGGATTTTCCGCGGCCCGGACGGGGGGAGCGATATGGATGTCCCCCTCGCCGCCCAGGGACTCCGCCTGGACCAGGACGCGCATCCACGACCCGGCCGGAACGGGCTCCACGACGACGGAGAGGCCGTCCTTCCACTCGATGGGATCCCCCACAACCTGCACGAGCTTTCCGTCCGCAATCTTGTTCAGGAGAGGACGAAACACGTCCTGTGGTTTGGGAGTGATGGCCACCACCGTCATCTTTCCACCGGCATCCGTCACGACACCGGCCATCGAGACGATGGAGCCGAAGTCCGATTCGACGCCGATCTGAACCGGAATATCCTTCCCCAGCCCCGGGGAGGAGTAGAGCCCCGAGACGGTGATGAGCTTCGGGTTCGAGACGTCCACCGCGTCGACCTGGACCAGCGACCGACTCTCCCCGTTGGAAAAATAGTGAAGGAGCCCGGCAAGCTGATAGAGCAGCTCGTTCCGTCCGTCCCGAAAGACGGGCGTCCCGATGTCTGTCGTCTCCTCGTCGGGGTTGATATTTTCCGCCGGCAGCAACTGGGAGAGCGACTGCACGTACTCGCCGTCCCGTTCCCTGGAGAAGGCAAAACCGCAGTACCCCCACAAGATGTTTTTCCCCTCAAGCGTCGCCTTGAGGTAGCTCCGCGTCATCCCGGAGAAGGCGGTCCCGGAGAGCGGGACGAACTCGGAGCTGGGCTCGATGGCGTAGTCGGCGCCTCTGCGGGGCGTCCCGACCCCCTGCTTCGGCACGGGACTGCCCAGCTCGACCGAGACGATCTTTGGAGGATCCATCCCCTCCTTCTTCTGCATCGCGTAGACCGCGGCAAGGGCCTTCGACCACCCGACCGCCCGGTCGAAATCCGTCTCCTCGTAGCCCGGACGCACATTGTCGGCCCGCAGGGGCGCATACAGGGAGAGCCCCCGGCTCAGGGGGATCGACGGACCGGACTCGGTCGCCAAAATCAGGGGGCTTACGGCCTTTTCAACCGCGGCGATCTCCCCCTTCAGGTCCGTCCCGCACGGCATGGCCGAAAGACGCCTCAGCCAGTCCATCAGGTCCACACTCGACACCGCATCCCCCTTCTCGCGGTAGTCCCCCGGCCCAATGTAGTTCATCGCGTAGAAGAGCGTCCGAGTCACGTCGCTCCATGCCTTGGGCGCCAGGGTGCCCAGTTTTCCGGCAAACTTCGCGCAGGCGGAGATGAGCGCGTCGGCCTTGGAAAGATCGAACGCGGTGAGGGACGCCGTGTCCCAATGGATCTTCAAGAACCCCTTGCATCCCGCCCCGACCATCCTGCGCGCGATCTCGCCCGTGTCGAGCCCCTGGGTGAACAACGGCAGCGCGGCCAGGTAGTCCATGCCCACCGAGGGCAGAATTGTGGCCCCCGCGACCATATACCGGGCAAAGGGCGCACACGCCGCCGCCACCTCCAGCTGGGCCATCAGACACATATCGAAGGTGAGCAGGTCCAGCTTTCCCCCCGGCAAAGATGGGGCCACCCGAGACAGGACGCCCCGGAGTCCGCTCAGCGTCAGAGCGTCCACCCCATCCACCGCACCCGGCGCGTCCTCGTCGCTGGCCATACTGATCCATCCCATGCCGTGATTCCAGAGGACCAGGGCGGTCCTCCGGGCCGGAAACTTTCGGACGGCGGCCTGCACGAAAGCCTCGAGGGTCTCCGGGGCCCCCATGTTCCGCTCGCCGCAGTCCGCGATCAGTTCCGAGCCGATCGCGTCCTTTCGGGTGGATCTTTTGACGCGGTAGGCGCGCGTCCCGGTCCAGTCGCCCATCTCGTCGCTGTAGCCCTTGGCCCGGTCCAGCAGCACGACGACCTCGACCTTGCCGCCCTCGGGGAGCCCCTGCTCCATCTCCTTCAGATCGGTCAAGGCCCACTCCTCCAGGTTGTTGTCGCCGTCAAGATAGACCAGGATCGTCCAATCCCTGTCCCCCGGGACCGGCGCTCCCCAGTCCCATGGACCGCGGCTTTTGGATGACGGCGCTTCTGCGGTTTCTGCAGGGGCCGCCCCAAAGGATGAGCTTGAAAAGAACAAAACAAGGGTAAAAGTAAGGAGGGTCAAGAGGAGAGATAGCGTCCTTCTCGGTGCCTTCATGACGTACACCTCCAACTCGATCGGCAGAATGACGATGACGGAAAAATTCGACATTTTCCTAAGAATACCCCCCCCCCCACATTGTCAAGAAGTTTTCGGGAGCGGTGTCGTCGTTCAGTGATCCTGCCCCCCCCGATCCCCCGCGCACGAGGAGGCCCCAAAGCGGCGGTAACGAGAACGAGTTCTGCAGACGTTTGGGTATCGGCGTTCTACCTTTCTTCCCAGCTCAGAATATAACTCAGGTAGACCTCCGCCACGTCGACCACGGCGTCGAGAGCGATCCGTTCGTTGGTCAGGCAGGTATAGACATCCTCTCCAGGTCCGTAGAACAGGAAAGGGACTCCCAGAGCCGGAACCAGCACGCAGGCGTCGGTCAGATAGTAAAGCCCCGTACGTTCCGTGGCACGCCCCATCGATCTCAGCACGGCCTCGAACCGACGCACCATGGGGGCGGAGGCTTCCATCCCCACCGAAGGGCGGCTGTTTCTGAGGCGCAGCTCGATCGACAGTCCCGGAGTCGCCCGCATCCTCTCTTCGGCGAGCTCTCGGATCGTCTGCAGGATCTCTTCGTTGTCCTGGTCGGGCAGCAGGCGGATGTCCAGCGTGGCTGTTGCGGCATCGGGGATCAAGTTGACCTGAAGCCCGCCGTTCAGCCCCGTCAGAGTGCAGGTGGCTTTGCCGAAGAGGGGGTGTTCGCTGCGCCCTGTGTCCGCGATGCGCGGCCGAAGGAGTTCGTAAAAGCGGATCAGCTCCTCCACGGCGTTGACCCCCAGCTCGCTGCGGCAGGCGTAGCAGGATCGCCCTTCCGCCTCGACCTCCAGCCAGATCCCACCTCTCTGGGCGATACCGATGCGCTGTTCCGTGGGCTCGGCAAAGAGGATCTCTCGAGTTCCCTCCAGAAAACCGCCCCGCGCTATGGCGGTCGAGCCCGTCATCTCGCTGGAGTCTCCGTCGGCGCAAAGGCAAAGAGCAACGTCGACAGGCGGCCGTCTCTCTGTCTCGGCGAGATAAAGCAATGCCATGATCATCGAGGCGATCCCGCCCTTCATGTTGGCAGACCCACGACCGTAGACGCAGCCGTCCCGATAGTGGCCGCCGAAGGGAGAGTAGTCCCAGTCCGAACGCCTGAAAACCGCCTGTGTGTCGGTGTGGCCGGCCAGTGCCAATTTGCGGCTCCGATCGTGCCCTGGAAGGATCGCGACCAGGGATGCCCGATTGTCCCCGTGGTCGACGACGTTCGCCTCCAGCACGCCCGAAGGAAAGAGGGACAGGATGTAACGCACCAAGTCTTTCTCGTCCGCACAGGGGAGAAGCGTGCGCAGACGGATCAGCTGTTGAAGTATCGCGAGGGTCTTGTCCCTGTCAATCTTCGCGCTCATGGGGAGTCCGATCTCCTTTCGGTTTCATTCCGTCCCTCGTAGATGGCGTGCAGCCGCAGCGCCAGGGCGATGTTGAAACGCACGGCCGAGGACTTCAGGTCCATGCCCAGCAGCTCTTTCAGCTTCGAACAACGGTATTTCACCGTGTTGATGTGAAACGACAGACGCTTCGCCGTCGCCCGCAGGTTCCAGTTCTGCTCGTCCAGGCAGGCGAGTGTCTGAAGAAGGTCCATGTTGTGCCCCTCGTCGTAGTCCGCCACGCGCCTCAGGCAGGCATCATGCAATGCGCGCCCCTCTTCCGTCTCGGCGACGAGCCCCAGGACGCGCAACTCCCCCAATTCGCTCCAGACCAGAAGATTGTCCCTGTTTCCGTTCAGTCGACGCAGGAGAAGCGCACGTTGAGCCTCCTCCATGCTGAGGCGGAGGTCCATAGGGGACTGTACAAGGCTTCCGACCCCAATGAAGGGCCGTTCTTCGGAGACGCGCTGCAGAAAAAGGCTGGCCATACTGTCCAGGTTGCCGCGCAGCGCGCCCAATCCCATGCCGCGGCTGGGAAAAAGGGCACACAACAGCTGTCCGGAGCGGTGTGTGTGGAGAAATGTGGGGAAGAAGGTTCTGACGATGTCCTCTTTGCAGCCGGGGCGGCTCGTTTCGTCCTCGGGGGACGGAGAAAGAAATTCGATGGCGAGAGCGAGACAAGGGAGATCTCCGGAAAGCCCCAGGAGTTTCAGCCGATCGTCCGCCTCCATGCGGTCGATCGTTTTCTCCGAGAGGAGATCCGACATCAGATCTTCCCGGAAGGCCTGTTCTTTCTTTTGACGTGCGATCTCCCGGCGCACCGCCAAACGGATTCCCAGGAGCGCCGCACCGATCAGGGAATCATCGGCCGTTCTTTCGTCGACTTTGGGTTCCAGGACCAGATAGCCCCAAATCTGCTTGTCCTCCTCGACGGGATACAGGGCGAAGAGTCGCCGCAGCTCCTCCAGAGGGAAGGAGCGAACACACTCGTTGAAGGAGCCGTCGGCCGAGCCCGTATGGGTACGTGTGCTGATCATGTCTCTATAGGCTATATTGCGTCTCAGGCGTTGCGACAGGTCTTTCAGCAAGGACGGGATGTCCCTCTTCTCTAACAGGTCGATGGCGTAGGTCCGAATTTCCTCGGAAAGCTCCGTTTTTAAGTGAATTTTTGCCCCCCCCTTTTTGTCCGGTACAGCCTTGCGCTCCCTCTGTGTCCCTTGGATTCCGCCTCGTAAAGTTTATCGTATTTCCCTCTTTTTCCTCACAAGATCAAAACTATTTTGTCTTAATCAGCTAAATGCGTTGCACATTTTTGTCGCTTTACCATCAGGATAAAAACTCAAGAAAGAGTAGGCTGAATTAAGAGAGAGTTTCGATCTCTTTCGATCTTATTCCGAAACGGGGGGACGAGAAGTGATTTTGAGGCGATACGAAAGGGGCGTGGAGTTCGACTTTTTGGATCTCCTGTCGGTCGATCTGGATGGGGGCCTGCGCAGTGTGACAATGCCGAGGAGTTTTATACAAGGTGAGGACTTCGGCCGGAAGATAGGTTTCGATGGTTCCAACTACGGCTATGCCAAGGTCAGCGACTCGGATATGCTGACCATCCCCGACGCGGATACGGGCCTTCCTGGAGGAGCGGGAAGGCTTCCAAATATTGCGCATGTTCGACGATGTCCAAAACGCCGACGGGGCACTCTTCGATCAGTATCCCCGAAACGTCGTCCGAAAAACGCAGGAGCTCCTGCGTTCCAAGGGCATCGCGGATTCGGCCAAGGTGCTTGTCGAACTGGAGTTCTATGTATTCGATTCCGTGGAATATGGTTGCGGTACGACGGATTCCTTTTATCGTGTGGCCTCAGCGGAGGGGCTCGGGGATGCGTTTGAACGTCAGTCCCATTTCGGAAAACACCAGGACTATCACAGGCTTCCGCCCGAGGATCGCTACGCGGATTTCCGCAACGCGGCCGTCCGCTTGATGGAGGATGTCGGAATCGCCGTCAAATACCATCATCACGAGGTCGGCGCTTCTCAGTTGGAGATCGAGCTGGATTTTATGGATCTCCTCAAGGCGGCGGACGGCGTATGTCTGGCGAAGTGGATTCTGAAGGCCGTAGCGGACAAGATGGGTCTGAAGGTCACTTTGATGCCCAAGCCGCTCTATGAGATGCCGGGCAACGGCATGCACGTCCATCAGTTTCTCGAAAAGGGCGGGCGATCCATTTTTCTGGGGGACGAGCTCCACGGATTGTCCCGTTCGGGGCTGGCCTACATCGCGGGTTTGCTGGAACACAGCATTACGGGGAGCCTGATGGCCTTCACGAATCCGAGCACCAACAGCTTCCGCAGATTGGTTCCGGGCTATGAGGTCCCGATTGCCGCGACCTTTGCCAAGGGATCCCGAACGGCTGCGGTACGCATTCCGAGTTATCTTGCCCGGGACGAGGTCCGCATGGAGTATCGGACCGGCGACGCTTCGGCGAATATTTATTTTATGCTCGCCGCTATGGTGCTTGCGGGGCTGGATGGGATCGAGCGCAATCTGGATCCCATCGCCATGGGATTCGGAAATCCGAATCCCGAGACCGCTCAGGTCTTTCCCCTCAACCTCCATGCCGTGATGGAGGGGTTGGAGAAGGACAACGCGTACCTTGCGCCCGCATTTCCGAAAAAGCTGATGGAACTCTGGATTCGTAAGAAGAACGATGAAGCGACTCATGTCTACAACGCGCCGGTACCGCAGGAGTACGAGCTTTATTTTTGAAGAAGGGGGAATCTTTCGATGAACGATTTCGAGCGGCCCGTGAGCTACGAGAAGCGGAGGACGATTCCGGAGGTCTACAGCGGCGTCCCGACTTTCCTGGGGGTTCCGAGGATAACGTCCGGGGAGATCGACGGACAGGACGTCGTGATCGTCGGCGCTCCGTGGGAGGGCATCTGTACCACGGGGACGTATACGGGGGCAGAATTGGGCACCAAGAGCATCCGTTCCGTATCCTTGCGTTACGGAGGCTACCTGCCCGAGTTCGACTACGATTTTTTCGATGACCTCAAGGTCGGCGATTTCGGAGACTCCCCTTCGTTCAATGGGGACATCGAACGGACTTTCGAGGAGATCGAGGCAAAGCTGGGCGAGGTCTACTCCAGAGGCAAGAAGACCGTTTGCTTTGGAGGGGACCACTCCATCTCGATCCCCACTCTGCGGGCTCTGGCCAGGCTGGGCAAGCGGATCGGAGTCGTCCACTTCGACGCTCACCTGGACAACCTCTTCGCTTTTCACGGAACGGAGAAGAATGCCCGTTGTACGCCCTTCCACCGCGCCTACGAGATCCCGGAGGTCGTGTCCGTCGTCCATGTGGGGATCCGCGGTCCGCGGAATCATCCCAGTGGAATGAAGGCCGCTGCAGACCATGGAGCTCGGGTCGTTACGGCTCCCGAACTGCATCGCAGGGGCTGGGAGGACGTGGTTCGGGAGGTGAAGGAGCGCGTATGGGGAGCAGCGGAACTGGTCTACGTGTCGATATGCAGCGATGCACTGGACGTATCCTCCAATCCCGGCGGTCCGGCGGACTTCGGAGGACTGACCTCCCATCAGCTGTTGCAGATGGTTCACAGCTTTGCCTCCGAGGGGATTGCGGCCTTCGATTTCGTGGAGGTCTACCCTCCGCAGGACCTGAACGGCATCTCCAGCCACGCGGCCGCATGGGCCGCGATTTACGCGATGAACGGCATGGGGATGGCGAAGCGAAATGCCCGTCGCTGAACGGGGCGAGAGGAAGAAAAGCGTTTCTTATGGCGTGTTTCCGGCCGAGGCGTTTTTGATTCGATTGCACCGAAAAGGAAAAGAGGGGGGAATACGATGCAGTACGTCAATGCGGGGTCTCAATTTGTCGTCATCATGGTCCTGTACGTGGCTTTTCTGATTGGTTTCGGCTTCTGGCAGGGGCGCAAAGTGAAGAGCTCCGAGGACTATTCCATAGCTGGAAGATCGCTTCCAGGCTGGGTTGCGGCCCTATCCGAACGGGCTACGGCGGAGTCCTCCTGGTGCCTTTTGGGCCTGCCCGGCGTGGTCTACGCGGCGGGACTCTCGGGGACCTGGACGGCCATCGGGAGCTTCCTGGGTGTTGTCCTCTCCTGGCTGCTGATCGCCCGTCCTCTGAGGAAGGACGCGGAGCGCTGCCGAGCCGTCACCTTCACGGACTACCTGAGTAAGCGCTTCGGGGCCATGGGGACCTGGATCAAGGTGTTCAGCAGCTGTGCCATCGTATTCTTCTTTTTCTTCTATGTCGGGGCGCAGCTGATCGGCGGCGCGAAGACCTTCTATACCGTGTTCGGCATCCCCCTCAACCTGGGCATGTTGCTGACCTTCGCCATCGTCATCCCCTATACCATGTACGGAGGGTTCGGCAGCGTGGTCTATACCGACTGCGTTCAGGCCCTGGTGATGTTGGGCGCCCTCTTCCTGGCCCCCGTCTTCGGGGTCTGGTACATCCACACCCACCCGGAGGTCTGGGCTTCCTCGATCTCCGAGGCCCTGGCGCGTTCCGCACCCAGCTACAGCAGCTGGACCGGCGGAGCGGTGGGATTCTTCGCCGGAGCGACAGTGGTGATCGGTGAAGGTTCGTGGTTTTTTGGTTTCCTCGGAGGCCTGCCGCAGCTGGCTACTCGTTTCATGGCGATACGGGACGATCGCGAGGCCTGCCTGGCGCGCAACGTGGGCATCCTCTGGAGCGCGTGTGCCTACATCGGAGCGCCCCTCATCGGTCTGGTGGGCATCGCCGTCTTTGGCCCCACGGGACTCTCCGATCAGGAGATGGTGACGCCGTCGCTGATGCTGAGGCTTTTTCATCCCATGCTGGCATCGCTGTTTCTGACCGGGGCCATCGCCGCCATGCTCTCCACGGCGGACTCCCTGCTGGTGCTGGCCTCGACGGAGCTGGCGGACAACGTCATCGTCCCGAGATTGCAGCGTACCCGGGAAGTTTCTCAGGAGAGGATGCTCCGGATCTCACGCCTCACCACGGGGGCCGTGGCCTGCGTTGCGCTCCTGGCGGCTTACGTCGTGCCGAGCAAGCTCATCAATACGGTGGTGGGGTATGCCTGGGCCGGAATCGGATGCACGTTCTCCGTCATCGTGCTGGGAGCGATCTTCTCCAGACGCTTCAATTCCAAGGCGGCCTTCGCGACCATGGTTGTCGGCGTGTTCTTTACGATATATTGGAATTTGATGGGCTACGAGTCGACGATCATGACGGCGCGGACCATGACGTTCGTGGTTTGCTGCGTTGTGGCGTTCGTCGTATCGCTTCTGACGGAGCCCGATCCTGTTTCGGAGGTTACGAAGATCGGATAGGGCATGACTTCGGATCGGTCCTGGGAGTCGAAATGGAGGAAGAATGCTTCCGCCGCGGCCCCCAGGACACCGAAAAATCCTTTTACTTTCGCTCTTTTCTGGAGTGGAGAGCATATAAAACTCAGAGTTTTTCGGCGAGCGCTGCGGCCCGTGTCGTCCCGTCCGTGTGCCGGATGTCACCTGCGTCCGCGGCGCAGGCGATCGGAGCGCATGTTTTGCCGGAAAACTCCTCTTTCGCGCGATGGAGTGAGTGCAGCTTGTCGATCATTGCCTTGAGCTGTGCGGAGAATCCCCACCAAGAAACCGGAGAGGCGAAGACCACGGCGTCCGCCTCCTCGACCTTGGGGGCGATCGTGTTGAAATCGTCGTCGAAAGTGCAGGCTTTGCTCGTTCTGTAGCAGAATTCATAGGCACGGCACCCCCCGATGCGGAGTTCCGCAGCGTCAAAGCGAACCACGGTGTGTCCGAGCCCCGTTGTCCAGGCCTCCATTGTCTCCATCAGACCCGGTGACAGAACACCATGTGCCCTGGCGTCACCTCCCGCGCCTGCGGCACCGACTCGGCGCAGAGGGGCACCGCCCGAGGACAGCGCGTCCGGAAGCGGCAGCCCGAGGGCGGATCGATGGGGCTCGGCACCTCTCCCTCCAGCGGGGCGGCAGTGAGGATATGCCCGCCCGACAGATGGGGGACCGCCGAGAACAACGCCTCCGTGTAGGGGTGCCGCGGGGCGCCGAAGATCTGGTCCCTGTCCCCCATCTCGGCGATGCGCCCCAAATACATGATCGCCACGCGGTCGCTGATGTGCCGCACCACCGACAGGTCGTGGGCGATGAAGAGACAGGAGAACCCGTACTCCTCCCGGAGGTCCATCAGCAGGTTCAGGATCTGAGCCTGAATCGACACGTCGAGGGCCGAGACCGGCTCGTCGGCGACGACCAGCTCGGGCTCCACCGCAAGGGCCCGGGCGATGCCAATTCTCTGGCGCTGGCCGCCGCTGAACTGGTGCGGATAGCGTCCGGCCTGCTCGGGACGGATGCCGACCCGCTCCAACAGCGCCAAAGCCCGTTCCTCCGCCTCGCTCCGCGTCCCCGCAATACCGTGAAAGAGCATCGGCTCCGTCAGGATCTCCCGGACCGAGAGCCGCGGGTTCAGCGAGGCGTAGGGGTCCTGGAAGATCATCTGTACGCGCCGGCGCAGGGGCAGCATCTGGCGCCGGGTGTAGCGCGTGATGTCGGCGCCGTCGAAGAAGACGCTCCCTCCTTTGGGCTCCAACAGTTTGATGACGGTGCGGGCCACCGTGGATTTGCCGCATCCCGACTCGCCCACGAGGCTGAACACCTCGCCCCTCTCGATCCGGAAGCTGACCCCGTCGACCGCGCTGACGACGCGCGTGTGCCGCACCGGACGCCCCCCCTGGAACCGGAGCCCGCCCAGCAGCCCTCGGTCCAGCTCGAACTTCTGAACGAGATCGCGTACCTCCATCAATGCCGAGCCGGCCATCTCAGCGAACCTCCTTTCGCTCGGGAGATTCCTTCCTCAGAGGGAAGTGGCAGCTGACCCGATGCCCGGGCTCGAGCTCCACGGGTTCGGGCTCCCGAACACGACACAGGTCGCGCGCACAGTCGCAGCGGGGCGCGAAGTTGCAGCCCTCCGGAAGGTCGAACATGTTCGGGACGATCCCCGGGATGGTGTCGAGCCGACGCCGGTTGTCCTCCATGTTCGGAATGGAGCGGAGCAGCCCGTCGGTGTAGGGGTGGGCGCTTCGGTCGATGATCGTGCGCGTATCGCCGGATTCCACGATCTTGCCGCAGTACATGACGTTGACCCGATCGGCCGACTCGGCCACCACGGCCAGGTCATGAGTCACCAGGATCAGCGAGCGCTCCCGTTCGCGAACCAGACGCACCATGAGCCGCAGAATCTGCGCCTGGATCGTCACATCCAGGGCGGTGGTGGGCTCGTCGGCGATGATCAGCTGCGGATCCGCAGCCAGGGCGATGGCGATGACCACCCGCTGGCGCATCCCCCCGCTGAACTGATGCGGGTAGTTGTTCAGGCGCGCCTCCGGGTTCGGTATCCCCACGGCACGGAGCTGCTCCACACAGGCCCTCCGACGCTCCGCCCGTCCCATCCGGGTGTGCAGGCGCAAGCACTCGTCCAGCTGCTGCCCCACGGTATAGACAGGGTTGAGCGACGTCATGGGGTCCTGAAAGACCATGGAGATCTCCCGCCCCCGCAGGCGGTTCATCTCCGTCTCCGACAGGACCATCAGGTCCCGGCCTCCGAAGAGGACCCGGCCTCCCTCGATCCGCCCCGGCTCGTCGATCAGGCGGATGATGGAAAAACCCGTGACGGACTTGCCGCCCCCGGACTCCCCCACCACGGCCAGGACCTCGCCCCTCCGGACGTCGAACGACACGCCGTCCACGGCCCGAACGACGCCCCTGAAGGTGTGGAAGTACGTCCTCAGGTCCCGGACCTCCAGGAGCACCTCGCCGGCCCGTCCGAGGGCGTTTTCGTTTTTCGATTCCATGGCGGTCACCTCAGCCTCGGGTTCATCTCGTCGCGCAGGAAGTCCCCCAGAAGGTTGATCCCGAAGACGATGATCATGATGTAGAGCCCCGGCAGGATGGAGACCCACCAGAGTCCGCTGTAGAGCACGCTGAACCCGTCGTTGCAGAGCATGCCCAGCGACGGGCGCGTGATGGGCACGCCCAGCCCGAGAAAGCTCAGCGTCGCCTCCGTCAGGATGAAATTGCCCACCTGGATGGTCGACAGCACGATGATCGAGGCAAAGACGTTCGGCAGGATATGCCGCCGGAGCACCCTGCCGTCCGGCAGCCCGATGACCCGGGTCGCCTCGACGTACTCGCTCTTCTTGACGGTCAGGGTCTCGCCCCGGACGGTCCGCGCGTAGCGGACCCAGCCCACGAGGGTGAGCGAGAGCAGGATGTTCGCCACGCCGCGGCCCAGGACGGACATCAGGAAGAGCGCGATCAGCATGGACGGGAAGGAAAGCTGAACGTCCGCCAGACGCATGATGAAGGCATCGACGCGTCCGCCGTAATAGCCCGAGATCAGCCCCAGCGTGATGCCCAGGCCGCTGGCCAGGAGCGTTCCGACAACGCCGATGAAGAGCGAGACCCGGCTGCCGTAGACGATGGCGCTCAGCATGTCGCGCCCCTGCTGATCGGTCCCCAGGATGAAGGGCATCGATCCGCCGTCCGACCAGATCGGAGGCTTGTAGGCATCCCCCAGGTCGAGGGCGGAGAGGTCGTAGGGATTCTGGACGACCCAGAAGGGCCCGACGAGCGCCACCGCCGTCACGAGGAGGACGATCGCCGCACCGATCAGGGCCAGCTTGGAACGTTTGAAGCGCGCCCAGCCCTCGGAGGCCATGAGCGCCCGCCAGAAATTTCTGCGTTTCGTATGCGTCATACCCTGCCCCCCTAGCGCAGATCGATTCGGGGATCGATGAAGACGTACAGGACGTCCACCACGAAGTTGATAAAGACGAAAAGCACCGCGACAAACAGGATGTAGGCCGCGACGATGGGACGGTCGGCGCTGTGGATGGCGTCGATGAGCAGCTTGCCCATGCCCGGCCACGCGAAGATGGTCTCCGTGATGGTGGTGAAGGCGATCAGGCTGCCCAGCTGGAGCCCGAAGATCGTCACCACGGGGATCAGGGTGTTCTTGAGCGCGTGCCCGAAGAGCAGACGGCGGCGCGGCACCCCCTTGGAACGGGCGAACTTGATGTAGTCCTGCTTCATATTCTCCTGCATCCCCGCCCGGGTCAGGCGCATGATGGTGGCGACGCTGCCGAGCGCCAGCGTGACGGCCGGAAGGACGACGTGCGCCCAGCCGTCCGCCGTCGCCAGGCTGGTTCGGATGCCCAGAAAGGTTCCGACCTCCCCCCGGCCCGAGACGGGCAGAAGCCCCAGATGGAGGCTGAAGAAGTAGATCATCACCATCCCGATCCAGAAGGAGGGCATGGAGATGCCGGCGATGGAGAGGCTCATGACGGACTTGCTGAAGAGCGATCGCGGATAGGCCCCTGCGAGGACGCCGCAGGGGATTCCGACGACGGCCGAGAGCAGGATCGCGACCAGAACCAGCTCGAGCGTAGCCGGAAGCCGCTCCAGGATCAGTCCCAGGGCGGAAAGATGGAACATGTAGGACCTGCCGAAATTTCCGCTCAGGGCGTTTTTCACGAAGATCCCGTACTGAACGGGCAACGGCCTGTCCAGTCCCAGGGCCTGAGTGGCGGCCTGGATCTCCTCCGGGGTCGCACTTTCGCGGAGCATCAGGTAGACCGGATTGCCCATGACGCTGGTGAGCAGAAACACGATCACGGAGACCGCGAACAGGACGATGAAGAGCTGAATCAAACGTTTGACGATGAACTGAAGCACTCCGTCACCTCCGAAGCGCCCCCGCGCGGGCGAAAGACGCAGGGAAAAGGCCCCGCCGGGCCGAAAAGCCGACGAGGCCAACCTTTAAGAGTTGGGGCGGATGACTGCCGCCCGCCTACTTGAACTCGATGTCCCAGGCGTAGACGTGCTTGTCCTTGCGCGGGTGGTAGACGATGCGCTTGCCGTAGGCGTACAGGTCCTCCTGGAAGTGCAGGGGAATGTAGGAAACGTCGTCCGCAGCGATCTGCCAGACCTTCTTCATGATCGTACCGCGCTCCTCGTGGCTTCGGGACGCCAGCGCCCGGTCGATCAGAGCGTCCACCTCGGGGTTGAGATAATAGCCCCGGTTGACGCCGCCGAAGCCCGGCTTCACGGCCTTTCCGTCCTGGTTGAAGCTGTAGAGCAGGTCCTTGGCCAGCAGGGCGCTCTCGCCCACCGAGTCGGCCCAGCCCGTCATGCAGAGGTGAGTCTTGTCGCCCTCCTTGTTGGAGGTGGATATGTAGGTGAAGAAAATGGAACGGGACATGAGGTTGGGGTTGACCTTGATCCCCACCTTCTCCAGGTAGCCCGCGACCGCACCGGCGACGGCCGCGTCGTTGACGTAACGGTCGTTGGGAGCGTCCAAGGTGAGCTCGAAGCGGTAGCCGTCCTTCTGACGGGGATACCCCGCATCGTCCAGCAGCTTCTCCGCCAGCTTGGGGTCGTAGGCCAGGCGCTTGACGTCGGGATTGTAGCCGTTCAGCCCCTCCGGGATGTACGATGCGGCGGGCTTCGCGTAGCCGTTCATGACCTTGGCCACGATCTCGTCCTCGTTGATGGCCCGGTACATGGCCTCGCGAACCTCGCGCTTCTTCAGCGGGTTGGATCCGTCGGGGGACTTCAGGGGCATGGGCGCATCCTTGGAGGGGCTGTCGGTCCAGCCCGCCAGGTTCAGGTAGATCACCCTGAAGCTGGGTTGGGAGACGACGGTGATGTCCTTGTTGGCCTTGAGCATGTCCACGTTGCGGACCGGCACGTCCGTGATCAGGTCGACCGCGCCGGAGATCATGTTGGCCGTGCGCGTCCCCTCGTTGGTGATGGGCTTGAAGGTCACCGTCTCGACCTCCGGCTTCTCGCCCCAGTAGGCCTCGTTGCGCTTCAGCACCAGGCGGTCGCCCCGCACGTGCTCCACCACCGTGTAGCGGCCCGTCCCGTTGGGGGTCAGGGCGATCCACTCGTCGTCGTGGGACTCGCAGGTCTCCTTGTCGAGGATGAGCAGGTCCTTGAGGTGCGAGATCAGCAGCGTGTTGGGGGCACCGCTCAGAATCTTCACCGTGTGGTCGTCCGTCTTCTCGTAGCTCTCGACGCCGGCCAGACAGTAGGTGAAGGCGCTCTTGCCCTGACGCCGCGAACGGTCGAAGGTGAAGAGGACATCGTCGGCGGTGAAGTCGTTGCCGTTGTGGAACTTCACGCCCTTGCGCAGGTGCAGGGTCCAGGTGAGTCCGTCCTCGGAGAGCTCCCAGCTCTCCGCCAGCGCCGGAACGGGCTGGAGGTCCTTGTCTGGAGCCATCAGACGGTCGAAGATGTGGTCGTTGACCGCATTGGTGATGTCCTCGTTCAGGACGTAGGGGTCCAGCGAGTGGACGTCGCCCGTCAGGCCGATCACGACCGACTTATCGGCCGCGAGCGCCCCCGGGACCAGCACCAACGCAAGCACAAAACAAACCACGACACCGCAAAACCTTGTCTTCCTCATTTCCTCAAAAACTCCCTTCCTTTTCCGAGTATGGAGCATCGGCCCGTCATGGGCCGTCGGGAACATCTTCACGGGGCCTCCTCTGGCATCCTTTGCGGGCACCAAAAAATCGAGGGGCTCCGCCGCAAGCTCGCGCAACCTGAAAACTCGAGGCGCCCCAGGGAGGGAACGCCGCCGAGCGGCAAATCGATCTCGAAAGAAATGGGTGAACTTTGCAACGTGAGGCTCGCCCATTATAACGTATCCTCAGGTTTTGGATACGGCCCGGGCTTAACTTTTCCTCAAATCCAATCCTCGCCTCCATCGGGACGGATCCGCACCGTCACATCGACGACGGCTCCGTTGCGGATGGCGGGCAGGAGCTTGACGTAAAAGGGATGAATGCCGGACAGGGTCAGGCTTTCGTCCAGGCCCGACCATAAAAGGGTCCCCTCGTCGCTCTCCCGGAGCTCGCCGCTGAAGTCTCGGCAGACGAAGTAATACGAGACGTATTCCCGGTCCTCCCCGTCCCGAAAGGCGTGCAGGATCCCCGCAAAGTCGAGATTCCCGACGACATAGCCCGTCTCCTCCAGCATCTCCCGCGCGCAGGCGGCGCGAAGGGATTCCCCCCGCCGTTTGCGCCCGCCGGGGACCGTCGTCTCCCCCCTGTAGGGCTCGTTGGCCCGACGAATCAGCAAAATCCTGTCGTCCCGAATCAGGAAACAGAAGACGATCGGCACGCAGTAATCGCAATGGTCCCAGCTTTCCGCACTCATCGGACATCCTCCGTTGTCTCGTCGCCGGCCGCCGAAGTCCAGCGGTCGACGTCCGAAAGGTTTTCCAAAGCGTTGACGACGTTGCCGAACAGATCGGCAACGTCGCGGCGCAGCCCCTCCAGAAGCTCCTTCACCCGCTGCCGCTCGGTGCCGCCCGCGAAGGGGCAGACCGTCTCCAAAACGGGCAGTCCAAGGCGACGGACCTCGTCCACGATCGCCGCCTCGGGGGAGGCGACCAAGGGGCGGATGACCGTGATGTCCGTCCGCGTCATGTGGGCCACGGGCTGAAAGCTGCGCGCGCGCCCGGCACGGAACAGGTTCATGAAGAAGGTCTCCACCGCATCGTCCAGGCTGTGCCCGAGAGCCAGTCGATTGAACCCGTTGTCCCGCGCCCAGGAGCTCAGCAGCCCGCGCCGCATGTTGGCGCAGAAGCTGCACGGCGACCGCTCTCCGCGGCTCTCGATGATCTCCATCATCGGATGCTCGAGAGCCGTGTAGGGCACGTCCCGCACCGCGCAGTAGTCCCGGAGGAGCGAGACGTCCATGCCGGTCAGCGCCACGGTGCAGGCGGCCAGGTCGAAGCGCACGGGACTGCGGCGGCGGAGGTCCGAGAGCGCGTGCAGCAGCAGCAGACTGTCCTTGCCGCCCGAGAGCCCCACGACCACCCGGTCCCCCTCCGCGATCATGGAGTACCGCCCGAGCGCGCGCCCGACCCGGCGCCTCAGCGCGCGGCAGAGCGGCTCTCCCCAAAGGGCGCCCGGCTCGCTCATCGCGTCAGGAACAGGGCCGCGAGCGGCGTCACGATCAGGACGATCACCATGCGGAAGAGGTGGAAGATCAGGGAGACGGGCGTCTCCGCCCCCGCATCCGTCGCGGACAGGGCCATGCCGGACAGCGCGCCCGGCGCCGTCGCATAGACGGCCGTCCGGAGGTCGATGCCGAAGAAGCGCACGACCGCGAAGGCCATGCCGATACAGAACGCCAGCAGCAGCACGATGTAGAAGAGCGCGGCGGGAACGGCCTCCGGATGCGCCCGCAGCGAGGCGACGTCCGAATTCGATACGATGACGTAGGCCACCAGAAGCTGCGAGGCGACGGAGAGCAGGTTTCCGCCCGGCAGATCGCCCAGCGTGACGCCCTTCACCAAAAGCCCGGCGACCATCCCCCCGACCAGCACGCCGGACGGAAGGCGCAGGAGATGCCCCACCCCGCCGCCCAGAAGGACGGACGCGGCGATAACGATCGATTCCCTCACGTTCAAAACTCCCTTCCAGGAAAAAACATGCCGTGCCCTCCCCTGCAGAAGGCCGTCCCCCCACAGACAAGCGGACCCGGCGAAAGAGCATCCGACATTTTCATGATATCAGCACGGCGTCGGTTTGTCGCTCGGTTCCTCGGCGCCATCTTCAAAATCCACAAGCAAAACGCGTTGTGCGGTAGAGGCATCCCGTCCCGTCCATTGGCGCACCTGCCGGCTACAAACACAAAAGCGCTTCGCCCATAAAGACAACGCTCTCTGTTCTCAAAAAGCCGCCTCGACCTGCGAAGCGGGGCTCGTACCTTCCTTGACGGCCCGAAAAGCAGGGGATAAACTTATCTTTCCAGGGCAAGACCCACATCGCAAAAGCAGTCCAAAGAGCTTCTCGGTAAAGGCGAAAGACCGCTTCGCTGCAGGGGCAGGGCCGGCCCTCCGGATACGCCTCAAGTCGGTGCGGTTTGGTGCACGATATTTTATCCGCCGAACTCGGAAAGGGGCGAAAAAATGCGCTCCTCCGGCGTTCATCCCCGCAGCCGCTCCCGGGAGCCCCCCTGCGGCAAAAGGAAAGAACCCTGAAAGGGAAGGAGATTCACCATGGACATCAAGCAGCTTTTCAGTCTCACGGACAAGGTAGCCGTCGTCACCGGGGCCCGAAAGGGCTTGGGGTTCGGGCTGGCCGAGGGTTTGGCCGAGGCGGGCGCGGACATCGTCGGGGTGGGACCCTATCCCATGCCCGAGCTGGAGACCGCCATCGCCAGGGTGGGGCGCCGCTTTCACTACATCGAGGCCGATCTGACCTCGCAGGAGCGGGTCTCCGCAATCGTCGATGAGACCGTGGAACACTTCGGAGCACTGGACGTTCTGGTCAACAACGCGGGGATCATCCGGCGCGGAGACATGCTGGACTTTACCGAGTCGGACTGGGACGACGTCATCAACGTCAACCTCCGCACCGTGTTCTTCCTCTCCCAGGCGGCCGCCCGCCGGATGAAGGAACAGGGAAGAGGGGGCAAGATCGTCAGCATCGCCTCCATGCTCTCGTTTCAGGGAGGAATCCGGGTGCCCTCCTACACGTCCAGCAAGAGCGCCGTCGTGGGACTCACCAAACTGATGGCCAACGAGCTGGCGCAGTACAACATTCAGGTCAACGCCATCGCCCCGGGCTACATGGCGACGGACAACACCCAACCGCTTCGCAGCGACGAGGTCCGGAGCCGGGAGATCCTGGCGCGCATTCCCGCCGCTCGATGGGGGACCGCCCACGACCTGAAGGGGGCAGTGGTGTTTCTGGCCTCCGCGGCCTCGAACTACGTCACGGGGCACGTCCTGGCCGTGGATGGAGGGTGGCTGGCCCGCTAGGACCGGCAGCCGCGTCCTCTTCTCGATACATCTCGAACATAGGGAAACGACTCTCGAAAGGGGAATATTGTCATGGCAAAGTACATAACGTTCGGCGAGGTCATGCTGAGGCTGACGCCTCCGGGGCACGAGGTCCTCTTTCAGACCCCCAATCTGGTGGCGACGTTCGGCGGCGCGGAGGCCAACGTGGCCGTATCGCTGGCCAACTACGGCGAGGACGTCGCCTTCGTGACCGCCGCCCCCAAAAATCCGGTCGGGGACGCCATGCTGCGCGAGCTGCGGGGCTTCGGCGTCTGCACCCGTCACGTCCGCCGCAGCGGCGATCGGCTGGGGATCTACTACACCGAGACGGGGGCGGCCATGCGTCCCTCCAAGGTCGTGTACGACCGCGCACACTCCGCCATCGCCGAGGTCAAGCCCGGCGATTTCGACTGGGACATTATCTTCGATGGGGCGAAGTGGTTCCACACGACGGGGATCACCCCCGCCATCGCGGAGGGGACCGCCCGGGTCGCCCTCGAGGCGATGAAGCGCGCCAAGGAGAAGGGCCTGACGGTATCCTGCGACCTCAACTACCGCAAGAAGCTCTGGAAGTGGGGTAAACCCCCCAAGGAGGTCATGAGCGAGATGGCCCAGTACATCGACGTCATGATCGCCAACGAGGAGGACTGCCAGAAATGCCTGGGCATCGAGCTGGACGTGGACGTGACCGCGGGGGAGCTCGACACCTCCAAGTACGAGGGGCTGGCCCAAAAGGTCATGGGGGCCTTCGGAAACGTCAAATACCTGGCGGTGAGCCTGAGGGAGTCCGTCAGCGCCGACTGGAACAACTGGTCCGTCGTCCTGGCCTCCAGGGACGCCTTCCACGTCAGCAGGAAGTACGAGATCCGGGACATCGTGGACCGCATCGGCGGCGGGGACTCCTTCGGCTCCGGCCTCATCTGGGGGCTGAACAACCTGGAAGGGCTCCAGAACGCCGTGGAGTTTGCGGCCGCAGCCTCGGCGCTGAAACACACGGTCTACGGGGACTACAACCGCGTGGCCCCGGAGGACGTCATGACCCTTATGGGCGGGGACGGCTCCGGGCGCGTGCAGCGATAGGGGCTCCACAAACGAATTCGACCAATCAAGCGATCGCATTCAGAGGGGATGGAGAGCGCAATGAACGAAATTCTGAAACAGATAGCGGACGTGGGCGTCGTACCCGTCGTCAAGCTGGACAGCCCGGACCAGGCCCTGCCGTTGGGACAGGCGCTGGTGGATGGGGACCTGCCCGTTGCGGAGATCACCTTCCGGACCGATGCCGCCGAGGAGTCCATCCGAAGGCTGACCGGGGAACTGCCGGACCTTCTGGTCGGCGCGGGGACCGTATTGACCGTGGAACAGGCAAGACGAGCCGTCGGTGCCGGGGCGAAGTTTCTGGTGTCCCCGGGCTTCAATCCCTCGGTCGTGCAGTTCTGCATCGCCAACGGGGTCCCCGTCATCCCGGGCATCAACAGCCCCTCGCAGATCGAACGGGGCATCGAGATGGGGGTCTCCGTGCTGAAGTTCTTCCCCGCCGAGCCGTCCGGAGGGCTGGACATGCTCAAGGCCTTCGCCGGGCCCTACACGGGCGTGAGCTACGTCCCCACCGGCGGGATCAACGCCGCGAACATGAAGAACTACCTGGCCTTCAACAAGGTTCTGGCCGTGGGCGGAAGCTGGATGGTCAAACCGGAACTGGTCGCCGCCGGGAGGTTCGAGGAGATCTCCCGGCTCTGCCGCGAGGCGGTGATGGGCGCGCTCGGCTTCGAGCTCCGGCACGTGGGCATCAACGAGCCGGATGCGGACACCTCCCTGACGGAGGCGACCCTCATGTGCGACCTCTTCGGATTCGCGCTTAAGGAGGGGAACAGCAGCAACTTTGCGGGAACGGCCTTTGAGTTCATGAAGACGCCGTACCTGGGGATGAACGGGCACATCGCCCTTTCGACCCTCAGCGTCGACCGGGCCGTAGCCTTCCTGGCCCGCAAGGGAATCGGAACCCGTCCGGAGACCGAGAAGCGGGACGCCGAGGGTTCCCTGACCGTGGCCTACCTGGACCGCGAGATCGGCGGCTTCGCCCTCCACCTGCTGAAGCGATAGGCTCGTCCTCCGTCGCTGGAAGCGGAAAAACGTCCGTCCCGGCCTCGATCGAGGCCGGGACAGCGCTCTAGTTCAAACGCCTCTGATTTTCCCCACCCAGGCCGGGAGACCGCACTGCCCCCCTGACGTCCATCGGCCTCCATCCGATGGGCGTCCCTCCTCCAACTTCGGCGGAACCGTACGGGGACTCAATTTGGGATCCCCCTCGACGGGCCTCAGGCGATCGACGTGCAGCGTATGTAATTGACCCCACTCCCGCGCGAGGAGCGCAGCGTCCCCTCCACGGTCACGGGATCCCCGGTCTGCTTGCGGCTCAGGACCTCCCTCAATTCGCTGTCGTAGACGCGCACCACCAGAAAATCGCGACGCGGCGAGCCGTCCGGGTCCTGGTTGTCCTGCCGGACGGCAAACTGCACGTATTTCCCCGTGGCGGTCTCCCCCTCCGCCTGCCCCTTAAGGAGGTGCACCTGTCCCGATATCCGCACGCTGTTCTCCCAACTCAAAGGAAACACCCTCTTTCCGTCGTCTTGTCGTCACGGCAGACGGGCTGCCGATCCTGTCATCTCAAAAACAAAGGGCGCCCCTCTCGAAAGGGCGTCCCGTTATTGACTGAGAACCTCCAGCCGCTCGGCGGAAAGATACATGTCGCCGCTCCCGCGGGAGGCACGCAACACGCCGTGCACCTTGATCGGCGTCCCCTCGGCCAGGGTCTTCAACTGTTCCTTGACCTCGGGGACAAAAGCGCGTACGGTCAGAAAGTCCTTACGCATCGTCCCGTCGACCCAGAGATTTTCATGGCGGATGGAGAAGGGAAAGAATTTGCCGTCCTTTTTATCGCTCTTGATGAAATGCAGCAGACCTGAGACCGTAACGCTGTTTTCGAACTGCACCACTACGCCTCACCTCGTTTTTTCATAGGGCTCCCGAAAGCTCGAATCGGCACGAGACCTTTATAAAATCGGCATTTGGCCCTCCGCATCCCCTCCCCAAACGACGGGGCATGCAAAGGAACCGCTTTTCCATTTTACCTCGCAACGCAATAAACCGAAAGCCTCCCCCGAATGGAAGAGACAAACCTCAGACCCAGGACAAGGGCCGCCTTCCACACAAAGCCCCCAACCCTGGCCTCAAGGACAGCACCGCGCAGGGCCTGATTATCGATACAGCGATACGCCCCGGATACGAGTGAGCCTTACCTCGATGCGATACGCGGCATTAATCACTGCGCGTCCTCAAACCGTTACCGTTCCCCACTTCTTTTGAGTAGATGGAAACTCCAAAAAGTTTCCCCGCTTGCGGTCCAAGAGGTTCCGCAGCTTCCATTGGGGGCAGAAGGGAATTTCTCAAGGGGTAAAATACGTTTTTTCCCTGGGCGCAATCCGTCGGGCCGGCGGTGGATCGCGCACTCGAGCCGCAGGGTTCCGCCTCGCCATGCGTCCCGGACCGCAGGGATTCCGAGCACCGCCGACTCCGCCTCACGCCCGCGCTCCAACTCTGAGGAGGAGACGGAGTACAGGGTAAGACGCAACAGGACGCCGCCCGGCCCCCTCCCCGCGGCGGCGTCGAAACCCAACAGCCACGGCAGAGCGTGAAGCGCCTCGTCCAGCTCGCCGAGGCGCACGGTTCCCGTGGGCAGCGTCAGGCGGTCGTCCAGACGCCCGCGGACCTCCAGCCGCCGCAGCACGCTGCCGCAACGGCAGGGGCCCGGGAGGATTCGTCCCTCGTCGCCGGTCCGGTAGCGGATCAAGGGCAGGGCCCGACGCGTCAGGGTCGTCACCACGATCTCGCCCCACTCCCCGTCGTCGAGCCCCCTGCCCTCCCCGTCCACGACCTCCACCAGCAGGTCCGCCTCGCGAATGTGCATCCCCTCGCGGCGGGCGCACTCCACGGCCGCGCCGTAGCCCGTCTCGGCCATGCCGTAGTGCCGGAACACGGGACAGCCGAACGCAGCCTCCACTGCCGCAACGAGAGGACGGGACGCGGCGTCGCCCGACAGCAGAACGCTCCTCAGGGGTCCGACGAGACCGGCACCGGGCGTTCGGGCCAGAGCGAGCATCTCTGCAGGCACCCCCACCAGGGAGTCGGCGTTCAGCGCGGCGATGCGCCCCAGCACCGCCGAGGGGTCCGAGACGGGCCCCTCGGCGAACCCAACGCGTCCGATACGGCCCAAAGCCTCGCCGAGCAGAGCTCCCACCGAGCCGGGGCGTTCGCCCCCCATGGCGATCAGGGTGCGGGAACCCGGGACGTGGGCCATCCCCGCAGCGAAAAAGCTCTTGGTGTCCTCGAGGTCCTCGTCCGAGAAGAAAAGGCGCTTACGGCTCCCGCGCGTCCCGGAGGTCTCGAGGGTCGCCGCGCGTGCGACCGCGCCCTGGGGAACGCACAGAAGCGCCAGGGGATCCTCCGCCAGGGGGCGCAAATCCATGAAGGGCAGCGTTCCCGGCTCCGACGGATCGACGCCGATCAGGTGCCGGGCGTAGAAAGGGCTCGCGGCAGAGGCGCGCGCGACGATCTCCCGCAGGGTGCGCCTCTGCCATTCCAGAAGGGCGCCGCGCGTCAGGGCGGAGACACCCAGGCGCTGCGCAATCCATCCGTCCAGGATCATGATCCCGGACCGTAGAGGCGCGTCCCGTCCATCGCCGTCAGGTTCCACGCGCAGAACGGGTAGAGTTTCCCCCCGTGCGCCACCTTGATGGGACAGTGCTGCAGCCTTTCGAGGTCCAGGGTCCAGGCGTCCTGAAAGGCCATGGCGGAGATCGTCAGGCGGGTGCCCAGAGACGCCAGGGCCCGGTCGAAGTCGTCCCGGCCGGGTCCATCCTCGAGAGATCCGACGTCGAAACCCCACTGGCGGGAGAGGATGGCGGCGGCCCTGAGGGGATCCTTCTCCTGATGACGGGAGACGCGGGGGGCGAGCCGTCCCCCTTCGCCGACGAAGAAGACCCCGTTGAACGAGCAGGAGGGATGCTCCACGCCGGTGGGACGGAAATCCTCCGGTTCGAAAAGCCCCGTCTGATCGCACAGAGCGCGTACGACCTCGGGCAGGGTGATCCGGTCCTCGTCGTTCGGGGCCTCCGGGTAGCGTCCCAGATAAGTCACGGGCTGGAGATGGACGCCCCGAACGCCCGGCGCGTTCGCCACGGCGAAGCGCACGATATCACCGATCCGGTCGGCATTGATCCCCGGCCTGACCGTCGCGACCAGCACCACGTTCAGCCCGACAGCGGCACAATTCTCGACGGCCCTCCGCTTGAGTCCGGCCAGGGGGCGCCCCCGCAGGGCGAGGTAGGGAGGGTCGTCCGTTCCGTCGAACTGGAGGTAGACCCATGAGAGCCCCGCCGACTTCAGGCGTCCGGCGTACCCCGCCTCGTTGGCGAGCCTGAGTCCGTTGGTGTTCAGCTGAATGCCGGAAAAACCCAGCGCCGCGGCGGCCTCGATCAGTTCGGGCAGATCGTCGCGGACGGCGGGCTCCCCTCCGGAGAGCTGCAGGATCCCGGGACCCTGCGCCTCCATGACGAACCGGAACTCGGCGATCAGCTCCCCGAAGGGGCGATCCCGGTCCGCGGAGGTGGAGGAGGCGAAGCAGAAGGGACAGCAAAGGTCACACCGACGGGTGACCTCCACCAGGGCGGTTCATCCGTAGGCGTCATGAGGGCAGTTCCCGCAGGCCGCCGGACAGGAGGCATCGACCCCCGAGGGAGCGGGGACCTCCCAGATCCCGGGGTCGCCGCGGCGGACGACGGCCCGGAACGTCCCGTGCTCCGGACACTCCTTGTGCAAATAGAGGTCCGCCCCCTCCACACGGCGATCGGCGGGGACGCGCTTCAGACAGACGGGACACACGCTCCACGTCCCGGTCACGATTCCCCCCTCGGTTCGGCCGGATCCACACCGAACTCGCCCAGAAGTTCGATCGTCTTCAGGTAGGTTCCTCGCACCATCGCACCGCAGTGTTTGAGGCCGTGCCGATCCAGCAGGTCGGTGCAGCGGATGCTGGGGGCGCCCTCCGTCCCCAGTCCGTAGGTCTCGCGGAACCAGTCGGCCAGGCGCCGGTTGGAGAGCCGGAACCACTCCGCCTCCTCCTCGCCGTCGTGCCCCTTGCCCCCATAGAGCCCGAGGAGGCAGCACCCCCCCAGCAGGGCGCCGCAGGTCTCGTTACTGTGTCCCAGCCCGAAGGCCAGCCCCCCCGCGGCACGGACGAGCTCCGGGTTCTCCCGCGCCTGGAGGCGAAGGCCCAGAGAAACCAGGATCTGACTGCAGTGGTAGCGTCTGCCGTCCAAGGCCATCAGCTCCATCTGAAGCTCGTCCAGCTCGAACCCCTGGTCGTACATGGCGTCCCCTCCCTCCTTCCCTCCAAGGACCCCGTCATTTGTCCTCCAGCATCTGCTCGACCTCCAGCATCCGCCCCAGCGCCAGCTCCTCCGGGATCAGGGCCAGCCCACACGCCTCGCACCGGGGGAGCTCCACGGAAAACCGGCTTCCCAGATAGTCGATGTCGACCTTTCCCAGCGTCAACGGGCGTCCGCAGAGGTTGCAGGTCCAGCTGAGATAGCGTTCGAGCCCCTCGACGATCGGTTTTGCGCTCATGGCCCGTCCTCCCCGAAGTCGGAGCCCTGGACGACCATGCGATGCGTCCAGGCATTGTGGATCCGGGCGGCCTCGTCCTCCAGCGTATACTCGACCCAGGTCGTCACGTTGCGCGGCCTCAGGCAGGCCAGGGAACGACCTTCGGGACTCACCATCCTGCGCCCCGTCGCCTCGGCGTTCCGGACGACGCGCCGGAGGTCCTCGTCCAAAATACGCCGCTTGTCCAGCCTCTCCCGGATCCCCGGAGCGAACCGCAGCTCCATGGCAGCCCCCTCCTCTCCCTCGCTCTCCTCACCCCATACCGTCCTCAGGAGCTCCCCGCGCAGACGCTCCCGGTTCTCCCGCCGTTCCGAAAGGCGCGGCGGCGGCGAATCCGCGCCGCGCCCCTCGGGGAAGATCAGGTCCAGAACGTGCGCGACCCGTGCGCCGACGGACGCGAACCGGTCCCGGCACATCGCACACCCGACCAAAAGCGTCTCCTCTCCGGCGCGTTCGACGATCCGAGCGGCCGTCGCATCCGCAAGATCCGGGTTGGCGCAGGCCTGAAGCCCGCCGTACCCGCAGCACTCCCCCTCCTCGGGATAGGGCCGGACCTCCGCTCTCGCGGCCTCCGCGGTCCTGCACAGGAGCTCCCGTACCCGCGGCTCGCCGCGCAAGGTGCAGGGCGGGTACAGGACGAACGAACGATCCGCGCCAGCAGCCTGCGGCAATGCAACGCCCCTGGCCCGAAGCTCCTCCAGAACCTCCCAGACCGAGACCACCCGCATTCCGGGAACATGGCGCCGGAACGTCTGAAGGCACGCGGAGCACGCCAGCACCAGCTCGGGTTCGCCGGCCTCCCGCCAACGGTCCTCCATCGCGCGCCGCTTTTGGCCGAACGCCTCCATCCGCCCCGCCCAGAGCGCGGGCGCTCCGCAGCACCCCAGCCAGAGCCCCAAGCCCTCCTCCGAACGTTCCCTAAGGAACTCATAGAGCTTCGCCGTCCGCTCGGGGTCGGACGCCGCCAGCTGACAGCCGGGGAAGAAAACACGCCCGGCAGGGGGACCGTCGCGATCGGACCCCGGCAAAAACAGGGCGGCGTGAGGGCCGTCGGCGTGCTCCATGTCCAGAAGTGCGAACTCGTGCGCGGAGGGAGGCATCTTTCCCTGCCGGTTCATCTCGTCCCGCGCCTCGGCGCAGAGCGCCCCCATGTCGAACCCGTTGGGACAGACGGCGGCGCAGAGCCCGCACTGGGAACAGGAGTTGATCATCCGGTTGGCCGACCTCGTGCCCTGCACCACGGAGAGGTTGTTGTAGATCTCCCGCGCGTACCGTTTGGGATAGCTCCCGTAAGACTTCAGATACGTGCATACCTTGACGCAGTCCAGACAGCGGCAGTCCAGACAGCGTCTCGCCTCCTCCCGTACCTCCTCCGGAGCGGGGTCCTGCGCGGCCAGCTTCGTCGGGACGCTGGAGACCCCCTGGAGGTTTACGTGGAGCCGGGTCCTCCTCCGTTCCCGGTCGGCGGTGAGCGAGGCCCCCTGAAGGTCGCGCAGGATCGACTGTGCGGCGGTACGGCCCTGAGCCGCCCTGTCGACAAAGGACGACGGAGCACCGGCGGCGAAAACGTGAGGCAGAGCCGTCGCCAGAGTCGTCGGATCGATGGGGCCCAGGCGTTCCTCGAGCCCGGAGCCGAGCGCGGGATCGTCCAGGGCGACGCAGGCCGCATCGCACCCCTGAAGGAGTCCGTCCAGGATCTCCGACGCCGGGCGTCCGAGCGGGATCGCCCGGACGCGGGCCCGGAGCAACGCGTCCGTCTCGGCCGCCAGGTCCTCCGGACCGACGCGGGAGAGCAGGGAGGCCCCGATTGCGCCCGCATGATGCAGGGTCACGGCATGGCCCTTCCGAGCCAGGTCCCAAGCGGCGGTCAGGGCGCTCAGGCCGGACCCGACAACCCCAATTTTTTTGCCGCCGGGCGGGAGCAGGGGAGGGCGCGGCGCGGCGCCGTTCAGGACGCAAAAGCGCTCGAGCGCACGCATCTCGATCGGCCCGCCCAGGTCCTTACGCTTGCATGCCGCCTGACAGGGCTGCTCGCAGAGTCGGGTGAGGAGCCTCGGCAGGGGCAACGCGCGCAACAGCACCGCCAAAGCTCCGTCCGTATCCCCGGACCCGATCCGGCGGCAGACCTCACGGCCGTCCACATTCAGAGGACAGGCCGCCTGACAGAACGGCGGCTCCTCCTCCACACACCGGGCCTCGTACTCCCTCAGTCGGTTCTGTTCCATGAGATTTTCCCCATTTTGGGCAGGCCCACGGACCTTTCGGAAGGTCCCCGGAGGAGGCGCAAAGCCTCCCCCGGGCAGGTCGTCACCGCTTCATCGCCGCCAGGACCTTCTCCGGCCTGGCAGGCAGATGGGTGACACGGGCCCCACAGGCGTTGGCGATGGCGTTGATGATGGCCGGGTGCGGCGCGGTCAGGGGCAGTTCCCCGACCCCCGCGGCCCCGAACGGCCCCTCCGCCCGCGGCTCCTCGAAGTAGTTGAGCTCCATCGCGTCCGGGATATCCTTGATGTAGGGGAACCCCGCGCCGAGCATCGTCGCATGCTTCTCGATATCCTCGAAGTCCTCGCTGAGGGCCAGGCCGATGCCCTGAGCCAGCCCCCCCCAGTTCTGGCCGTCCACGACAAGCCTGTTGTTGATCCTGCCGCAGTCGCACATCAGGGTCATCTTGTCCACGGTCGTCTTGCCCGTCGCGACCTCGACGGTCACCTCGGCCATGAACGCGCCGTACATGTAGACCACGAAGGGTTTGCCCTGCCCGTTCTCGTCGCAGTTCGTCGCGTTCACGGCGGACCATTTCCCGTCGTAGCGCGTCGGCCTGCCCGCCGCCTTCAGCTCGTCGTAGGTCAGGAACCCGCCGCCGGGCTTCCGGATTGCGGCCAGAAGGTTCTCGCAGGCCACGCGAATGGCGTTGCCGGTCATGACCTGCGACCGGGAGCCGCCCGCGGGGCCGGAGTTCGGACACGTCGACGTGTCGGGCCATGTAAAGCGCAGACGGTCCGGGTGGACCTCCATCTCCTTCAGCGCCTCGTGGGCCGTGCCGATGGCTCCGACGTCCGCGCCCTGACCGTGATCCTCCCACGCGGTACACACGGTGATGGTCCCATCGGGGTTCATCTCGACGAAGGCCTCGGAGCCGTCCGGGCCGTCCAAACCGGATCCGTAGACGCCGACGGAGATACCGACCCCCTTCTTTCTCTCCGGGGTGGATTCCTTTCGGGCGCGCTCCAGGGCCTCCCGATACTTGGGCCTCAGGGCCTCCAGCATCTTGGGGAGGCTGTAGGAATCCGGCTCCTGGCCGGACGGGTTGGTGGAGCCGGGGCGGTAGGCGTTCTTCAGACGCAGCTCGAGCGGATCCATCCCGAGCTTCTCCGCCAGCTCGTCCATCAAGACCTCGGACGCCAGGAGGGATTGGGGCGATCCGTAGGCCCGGAACGCCGAACCCCAGGCGTGGTTGGTACAGACCGTGCGGCCGACCCCCCGAATGTTGGGGATGTGGTACCCCGCCCCCATGAACTGGGCCCCCCGCAGGGTCAGCAGGTCCCCGAACTCGGAGTAGGGCCCGTGGTCCACGATGTAGTCGGTCTCCATCGCGACGAGCGTCCCGTCCTTCTTCGCCCCCAGCTTCATGTGGGTGAAGAACGGCGAGCGTTTGCCGGTGTACTGCTGCTGCTGCCGATAGTCGTACTTCAGAAAGACGGGCCGGCCGGTGGCGAGGGCGGCCGCGCCGACCAAGGCCTCCATCGTCGGACTGAACTTGTAGCCGAACGTGCCGCCCATGGGGTTGGCGACCAGCGCGAGCTTCTCGGGCTCCACGCCCAGGCCCGGGGCGATCATCGCGGCGTGGAGGTGGACGCCGATGGACTTGGAATGGATTTTCAGCACGCCCTCGTTCGTCACGTAGGCGAAGCCCACGTCCGGCTCTATGGGCATGTGCGGCTGGCGCTGGAGGTAGAAATCATCCTCGACGCTCACCACGTCGGACTGCGCGAACAGGGGCCCGGTCTCCTCCCCCTTTCTGATGTGCTGCGTGAAGTAAACGTTGGGCGTTCCGGGATGGATCTCGATGGCGTCGTCGGCCATGGCCTCGGGCGCGCTCATGTAGGCCGGAAGCACTTCCAGGTCGACCTTCACCTTCTCGGCCGCCGCCTTGGCGTGACAGGCGGTGTCCGCGCAGACGATGGCGATGGCGTCCCCGTACTGAAAGACCTTCTGATCGCAGAGGATCGGGCGATCCCAGCCGTCGCCCTTGTTCGTCGGGAAGGTGATCAGGCCGGTGATGCGGTTCCTGCCCTTGACGTCCTTGTGGGTGACCACCTTGAAGACCCCCGGCATGGCCTCCGCCTCCGACGTGTCGATCCCCCTGATGTTCGCGTGGGAGACCCTGGCCTGAACGAGCGCCAGCTGAAGCGTCTCCGGGGGCATCCTGATCCCCAGGTCGGCGCCGTAATCGAGCGTGCCCGTCACCTTCGCAAGCGCAGTGGGACGAGGATAGCGGGTACCCCAGATGCTGCCTTTCTCGGGGGCCTTCCGAACCAGATCCTCCTGCTTCATCTCCCCCCTCAAAACCCTCGCGGCGTCCATCACCGCGTCGACCAGAGGGATGTAGCCCGTACAGCGGCAGGCGTTCCGGTTGATCTGGAACCAATCGCGCACCTCCTCGCGCGAAGGGCTGGCGTTCTTCTGGAGCAGCGCATAGGCGGAGACGATGAAGCCGGGTGAGCAGAAGCCGCACTGGGCGGCGCCGTGGTAAATCCACGCGGTCTGGAGCGGATGCAGGCGTTCGGGAGTCCCTATCCCCTCGATGGTCAGAATGCGGGCCCCATCGGGCACTCGGCTCATCTTGAGCACACAGGAGCGCACCAGTTTTCCGTCCAGGATGACGTTGCAGGCCCCGCAGTGCCCCAGGCCGCAGCCGACCTTGGTGCCGGTGAGATGAAGCTGTTCGCGAATCACGGTGGACAGCGGGGTCTCGCCGTCCAGGATGAGGTTGCGCTCGATGCCGTTCACGTAAAACCGTCTTTGCTGCATTTTCCGTCTACCCCCTCGATTGCCGAAAAATGGCGGTTCTGCGATTGCACGGACAGGAGGACCCCGATGGATCGGCGTGGGAAAAGCGCCAAGAGAGGCCCTCCACGTTTCGGAACGAACGTGTGACGCGCGCGGCCGGCCCGCAGCCCCCTGGAGGCACGAACCTTGAGGATGCCGTGTTCTCGAAGCGAATTTCATACCGACAAAATCATAGGAGCTAAAGCAAGTTTTCAAAAGGATAAAGCGTATTTCTTCATCGCCACGAATTCATTATAACCCATGATCGGCAAATTTAGTTGAAAATTTATTCTTGTCTTATCATGAGACGATTTCCAACAGGGATTACCGTCCGTACCGGAGAAGAGAAAACCCGGACGCTCCGCCGGACAGGCACAAGCGTCCCTTTTCCCTTGACAAACGTCCCTCCTTCCCCAATAATAACTAACTGGTTAGTTATTATTGGGGAAGGAGCTCTTCCAAATGCATCAACGCAATTCCGAGGACACGAAACGAAACATTCTGTCGGCCGCGGAAATCGAGTTCGCGGAGAAGGGGCTGAGCGGCGCCCGTGTGGACGAGATCGCAGCTCGGGCAAAGGTCAACAAGGCCCTGTTGTACCAATACTTCGGCAACAAGGAGGAGCTCTATAAGTCCGTACTCGAGATGGTCTATGGCCGTCTGACCGAACTCGAGGAACACATCATCCGCCGGAGCGAGGGCTGCATGGAGGAAATCCGTGCCTTCGTTAGGGCCTATTTCCATTTTCTGAGGGAGAACCCCTCCTACGTGAGGATGGTGATGTGGGAGAACCTGAACTACGGCAAGTTCTTCAGGGAAAAGGGATTGAGCGGAGTGAAGGACATCATGAGAAGCGGACTCCACCACATCCTGGAGCGGGGCAAGGAGAGGGGCGAGGTGGCCCCCGAAATCCGCTCCGAGGATATCCTGCAGACCCTGATCGCATGCAGCTTCAACTATTTCTCCAACCGGTACACCCTGGAACAGGTTTTCGACCGGGATGCCGTCTCGGAGGAGAACATGGAACGACGCATCGCATCCGTCTCCGACATGCTGATACGCTACCTCGGACACGGCTGCCCCCGCTGAGGGAGAATGACATCTGGAGGTGATGGTCCCGATGTGGACCGAGGAAAAACTGGAGGAACTGCTGGCGACACCAACCCCTGCCCTGGTCGATGACATGCGCCGGATCGACGGCGATATCCTGGTGCTGGGGGCCGGAGGCAAGATGGGCCCCAGCCTTTGCCGGTTGGCCCAACAAGCCGCCCAAAAGGCGGGCGTGTCGAAGAAAATCATCGCCGTCTCGCGGTTCGGAGACCCCGCGGCAAGCACTCCGCTGCAGGAGGCGGGAGTGCACACGCTGTCCTGCGACCTTCAAAACCGGGAGGAACTCGACGGACTGCCCGAGGTTCCGAACGTGATCTATATGGCCGGACGCAAATTCGGGACGGACGGCAACGAATGGCAGACCTGGGGCATGAACGCCACCCTGCCCGCCTTTGTGGGCGAAAAGTACCGCAACTCCCGTATCACGGTCTTCTCCTCCGGCAATATCTACGCCATGGTCCCGCCCCATACGGGCGGAGCCGTCGAGACGGACCGCGTGCGTCCCACGGGCGAGTACGCCATGAGCTGCCTGGCCCGCGAACGGGCGTTCGAATACGCCTCCCATCGCTACGGGACCAAGGTCTTCATCCTGCGTCTCAACTTCGCGATCGACCTGCGCTACGGCGTACTGGCCGACATCGCCGCACGCATCCTTCGGGACGAGCCGATCCCCCTCGACACCGCCTGCTTTAACTGCGTATGGCAGGGATACGCCAACGAGGTCGCGATAAGGGGACTCCTCCATGCCGACTCCCCGTCCCGGGTCATGAACGTCACGGGACCGGAGACCCTGTCCGTGGAGAAAACGGCCCTCAAGCTGGGCGAGCTGCTGGACAAAAAGCCCTCCTTCTCGGGACGGCCCCAGGATGACGCGTACCTGAGCGATGCGTCCCAGGCCCTCGAGCGGTTCGGCTACCCCTCCGTCCCCGCGGAGACGCTAGTCAAATGGCAGGCCGAATGGATCCGTTCCGGCGGAAGAAACCTGAACAAGCCAACGCACTTCGAGGAGCGGGGGGGCGTCTATTGATGGAACGCCACGGAAAGGCCCTGGATCTTCTGGCTCGGGGCACCGTCATCCCCGCAACGCCGCTGGCTCTGAACGAGCGTCGGGAACTTGACGAGCAAACGCAGAGGGTCCTGATGCGCTATTACCTCGCTAGCGGGGTGGGCGGCATCGCCACCGCCGTGCACAGCACGCAGTTCGCCATCCGGGACCCGCACGTCGGCCTGTTCGAAAGGATTCTGGAGCTGGTCGCGGACGAAATCTCCCGCTACGAGAGCGGACAAGGGCGCACGATCGTCCGGATCGCCGGTGCATGCGGCCCGACGGATCAGGCCGAGAGGGAGGCCCGCCTGGCCGCAAAGCACGGATACGACGCCGTGCTGCTCAGCCCCGGCGGCCTTTCGCACCTCACGGAGGAGGAGCTGCTGAGACGCACCGAGGCGGTGGCCGAGGTACTGCCCGTCATCGGATTCTATCTGCAGCCGGCCGTGGGGGGACGGACCTTCAGCTACGCCTATTGGGAGCGGCTCTGCGCCATCGAGAACGTCGTGGCCATCAAGGCAGCTTCCTTCGACCGCTACCGAACCCTCGACGTGGTCCGGGCGGCGGCCCTGTCCGCCAGATCCGATAAGATCGCGCTCTACACCGGAAACGACGACAACATCGTCCTCGACCTCCTGACGACCTGGCGATTCCGCCAAAACGGCAAAACCTACGAAAAACGTTTCGTCGGGGGGCTTCTGGGCCATTGGTGCGTCTGGACGCACCGGGTGGTCGACCTGTTCGAGGCCATCCGAGCGATCCGGGAGGGCGACGCACTGCCGATCGAGTGGCTCACGCGGGCCCAGGAGGTGACGGACGCCAATGCAGCCTTTTTCGACGCAGCCAACGGATTCAGGGGGTGCATCCCCGGCCTGCACGAGGTTCTGAGAAGGCAGGGAATCTTCAAAAACACCCTCTGCCTGGATCCCGACGAGAGGCTTTCGCCCGGCCAGAAGGAGGAGATCGACAGGGTCTACGCGATGTACCCCCACCTGAACGACGACGACTTCGTCCGGGACAACCTGAGCCGATGGGCAACGGCCCCCGACGGGGACAAAAAAATATAGGAGGTTCTGAAGATGAACAGCACCAACGGAACGGCACCCGCAAAGACAAAGAGCGCGTTCAGAAATCTGGTCGAATCCTACGGCCCCGGCCTCATCGTGGCGGCGACGGTGTTCGGCGCCGGAAGCATCATCGTGGCGTCCCGGGCCGCCACCACCGCCGGCTACACCTTTTTGTGGGCCATCCTTCTCGCGGCCTGTTTCATGGTGCTCTTCACCCGAATGGCCGCAAAAATCGGGTGCAGCTCCGGAAAAAGCATGCTCGATCAGATCGCCTCTCTCTACGGACGGCCGCTCGCCCTCCTCTTCGGGATCGCCTGCTTCGCCACCTGCACCGGCTTTCAGGCGGGCAACAACATCAACACGGGCCTCGCGCTGAACGCGCTCTTTCCGTTCCTCGGCACCAACGCCTGGATCCTGATCAGCTTCGGCGGAATCATGTTCCTCTACTGGAGCTCCCGCAATTTTTACCAGCTTCTGGAAAAGGCCATGATGCTGCTGGTCTTGATCATGCTGCTCTGCTTCTTCGGCAACGTCTTTTTCTTCCTGCCCCAGATACGCGGTTCGGAGCTGCTGCGCTCCCTTCTGCCCAGCAGGGTGGCACACTGGCAGCTCGTCGTATCCCTCTCCGCGACGACCTTCAGCATCGTCGGGGCGGCCAGCCAAAGCTACTTCGTGCAATCGAAGGGCTGGAAGAGGGATTATCTGGCCAAGGCCAACCGGGACGCGAGCGTGGGCATCGCAATCCTCACCGCCATCACCTGCATCATCCTCATCACGGCCGCCAGCGTCCTTCCCCTGGGCGCTCAGATCACCAACGTCCCCAGCATCGCCGCGCTCCTGAAACCCCTCCTGGGCAACTTCGCCAGCATCCTCTTCATCCTGGGCTTCTTTGCCGCGGCCTTCTCCTCCGCCCTCGCCAACGCCGTCATCGGCGCCACCTTCCTGGCGGACTCAATGGGGCTGGGCAAGGGCATCGACGACTTCTGGGTCAAATTTCTGGCCAGCCTGATCACGGCTCTGGGGATGGCCGTGGGCCTGATCTTCGGCTCCAACCCCATACAGCTCACGATCATGGCTCAGGGGTCGACCGTCATCGGCGCCCCCCTCGTCGCCGGGGTCATCCTCCTGCTCTCCAACCACCCCAAGGTCGTCGGAACGGACAAAAACCGTAGGGCCGTGAACCTCGTCGCCTCCCTGGCCGTTGTCTGGCTCCTTTTCCTCTCCGTCAATCAGCTTCTCCTGTGGGCGGGCATCAGGCTGTAGGGCCATCCGCCGCAGCACGCTCAAGGGAGCGTCCGGGCCGGACGGGCCACAAGCCCCCTCTGCGATCCCCCGCTCCGGGGGATCGCACGCCTGAAGGTGCCGCCGCCGGCCATTCATTTCTTACCTGTCGAGCATGATAAAATACTCTCATACTTTAAACTTTTAAGGGAGAGGGTACGATGAGACAAGTCGCTTTGTGGCTCGGGATTTTGACGGTCTTCTTCTCCGCCGGGAGGGGCTTCGCCCTCTCCGAGGAGGAACGGGACGAGAGGATAAACGACTTCACTGCGGAGATCCTGGAGTCCTTCGGGACGGACCGGGAGAGCGTCGTCAAGGCTTTGGGGACCCCCATGAAGGACACGGTGGAAAAACACGAAAACCGCCATGAAGAGGGGGTCGAGGACACCATCGAGACCCTGGAGTACGAGGGGCTGTCCCTCACTCTCGGTACGATGAGCTCGGAGAAAAGACGCTGGGCGCTCGCTTTGTTCTGCTCCTCGGACCGTTACGCCCTGCGCAACGTCCGCGTCGGCGACCCCGTCGACAAGGTGCTGAAAGCCCTGGGCGATCCGGCGGAGCGGACGGCCGAAAAGGTCGCCTACGGTACGGATTACACCAGCCTTACCCTAACGGTCGACGCAGAGGGGACCATCAAGGAGATCGAGGCCCTTCTCTGGTTGGATTGACATGACGCCGGCCGAACGCGTCAGGGCGCTGTGGTCGGACATGGCCCAACGGAAATGGGACGCCCTGCCGTTCCATTTTCTCCCGGATGCCCAGATCTCTTGGCCCAACACGGGCGAGCGCTTCACGGCCGAGGAGTTTGGCGCTCTGAACGCCGCCTATCCCGGACGCTGGGACATCACCGTCGAACGCTTGGAAACCATGCCGTCGCTGGCAATATCGGTCGTCCGGGTCCGATCGGAGGATCGAAGGACCTCGTTCCACGCCGTATCCTTCTTCGAGCTCGAGGGAGACAAGATTCGAAGGCTGACGGAATATTGGGGCGAGGACGGCCCCCCGCCGCAATGGAGGCGGACCCACCTGCCCTGAGAACAGAAAAGAGCGAGCCCTCTGCCGGGTTCGCTCTTTCGCCTTCTCGTTTCATTCAAAGGCGCCGCTAACGTCCGGTCACCGTAATACGGCCGTCCCTCTGCAGCGCCGCCCTGCCCCGACAGGCGACCTTGAAATATTCGATGAAGGCCTCGGTGTCCAGACAGTCCACATCGACGCGTGGAGCATCCCGCAGCACGGTGTACTTGCCCCCGCCCCCGCCCCCCGCCATCCAGGAGGACACGGCAACGGTGTAGGTCTCGTCGTCCCGCACCTCCCTCCACTCTCCGTCCCTCAAAACGGACAGGGATTTCAGGCGGCTGCCCAGGGTCTCGACGAACCCGTCCTTCATCAAAGTGGGAGGAGCCGTAAGATCGTAAACGACCTGAAGCCCGGAGACCTGCAGAAAGGATCCCGAATGGAGCCTTACGTCCGGATTGAAATCCTTCTCGTGCGCACCGACGAGGGCCGAGGCCGATACCTCGAGCGCCCATCTCAGATCCCTGCCCGTCAGGGTAAGGGAGCAAAGCCGATCTCCATAAGGCAGCAGCTCCGCCAGAACCTGTTCCTTGACGTCGCCCGCCGGATAGATCCTGTCGCTGCGGATCCCTCCGCCGTTCAATAGGGCGACATCCGCGCTCACCTTCCAGCGAATGCCGTCCGCGATGAAATTTCCGATCGGGGCCTCGCCGTTCCTGAGCGTCTTCTTTCTGGCGTCTATGATGCGTTCGGCCCTGCCGATGACCCTGCCGAGGGATTGGGCCAATTTTTGCTCGTACTTCGTGGCCGTCTCCAGCACCTTGTGGTGTGGCGACGTCCGGTCGCCCACGGGCAGCAGCTTCCAATTCGTCCGTTTTTCATCGAGCTTGCCGCCGCTGAGGACGACCTGCAGCCGCCCCACGAACTGAGCGCGTTCCCCGCTCCACGTCACGGCGGTCTGCCCTCCGTCCGGCCCCGTGACGTAAAAGAGGTCGCGCTGGCCCTTTTCGGGAATGCCACAGCCCGAAATGACGTGCACGCCCGCCACCGACTCGGCAAGGGCAATGTTCTCGCTCTCGTAAAGGCCGCTGAGCAGGACGATCAACTCCGCCCCCTCCTTGCGGAGCTCTTCGACCATCGCACGGGCGATCGTGTTCAGATCGGGATCGAAGGACACCCCCTCCGGCTTCGCGGTCGTCCTCATCACCCTGGGAGAGAGCAGCCCAAAGAAACCGACCCGTACGGACCCGGCGTCGAGAATCAAGGTCTTCCTCAATCTCGACAGGAGTACGGGGTCCTGAGTGACGATGTTCGAGATGACTATGGGAAGATCGTTATAGGAGAGCGCCGTCTTCAGATAACCCACGCCGTAGTCGAATTCGTGCTTTCCCAGGGTATTGACGGCAACCCCCGCCTCCAGGAGCGCCCGCATCTCGGGTTCGCCGCGAAAATAGCGCCACAGCTTCCCCGCCAGGACCTCCCCCGTCGTGAAAAAAATGGAGTTGTCGTACTTCTCCCTGTCCCTCTGAACCACCCCGGCAGCCTGAGACAGGCCTCCGAGAAACCGCCTCACCCTCTGCTCGCCCACCTCGATGGGCAGAAGCTGGCTCTGCAGGTGATTGATCGAATAAAGCGCCACGGTACGATCCTTGGCGTCCGCCGAGTTCAGCCATAAGACGGAGAACAACAGCGACATGCCGAAAAGACGCATCCATTTTTCCACTCGGACTTCCTCCCGTCTCTTTTAACCCTTATTCAGAGCCAGGGACCGTTTCAAGAAAAAATATAATGAATACTCACGACGCCACGGCAATTATAGCAAAATAAAAAGACAACGCGCAAAGACACGGGCCGAGTTCGTCGCCGGACGACTCTCGGGACAAGGAAAAGGACAGCACCGGGCCGGCCCTCTCGATTCGGCCTCCATTGGATTATCGGTTCTTCCGTCTTTTTATTGAGGGGCTTGCCCGATCGGGCCCGGACGGCACGCGGGCGACGCCGAATCCGAGCGGCAGGTGGGGCGGCATGAGCCGCCCCATCTGCGTTTATGCCTGTTTATGCCGATCGATCCGGGGCCGGAGTGGGTTCCTACCCCGGAATCACGTCCGCAAACCCCAGCAGCATGGCGATGGGGATGGTGATGACGATGCTGAGCACGACGCGCTCGAACCAGATCACCAGGATATCGCGCAGCGAGAGCGGGATGTCGGTCCCCATGATGCAGGGGATGCTGGCGGAGAAGAACAGGATCTCCGATATGCTGACCACCGCGATGACGAACTTCAGAAGCGGGGTCCCGGTCTTGGCCGCGAGGATCGCGGGAAGGAACATCTCCGGCAGGCTCACCGCCGCAGCCTTCCCGGCGAGCATCGCCTGGGAGACGCCGAACAGCCTGAAGAACGGGTAGAAGACGTAGCCGGCCCAGTCGAACAGGGGCGTGTACTCCGCCAGAACCAGCCCCAGCAATCCGACGGACATGATGGAGGGGATGACGCTGAAGGCCATGTTCAGCCCGGCACGGAAGTTGTCCCAAACCAGTTTGGGCAGCGGATCCACCGAGGCCGCCGTCTCGATCCCCGCCTGCCAGGCCTGGGAGAACAGGCTCCCGCCTCGTTCGGGATCCCGGACGCGCTCCCCTGTGAAGTAGGCGTCCGGCATGGAGGAGAGCGGCCAGAGGCGGGCGGTGATCGCGGTCACGGCGAAGGTGACCCCCATGGCCACCCAGAAGTAGACGGCCCAATAATCCATCATCCCCAACGTCTTGGCGACGATCAGCAGGAACGTCGCGGACACGGTGGAGAACCCCGTGGCGATGACGGCCGCCTCCCGCGCGGAGTACTTGCCCTGACGATAGACGCCGTTCGTTATGAGCAGCGCTATGGAGTAGCTGCCCACGAACGAGGCCACCGCATCGATGGCGGAGCGCCCGGGGGTTTTGAAGAGGGGGCGCATCACCGGGGTCATGAGCACCCCCGTGAACTCCATCAGCCCGAAACAGGCCAGGAACGCCAGGAAGACCGAGCCGATGGGGATCACCAGCCCCACGGGGGTCGCCAGCTTGTCGTAGAGGAAGGGGCCGAAATCGGGGCGGGCCAGCCATGCCGGAGCCACGCCGAAGTAGAGTGCGGTCCCCGCCGCGGCGCCGAAGACCTTGGCGATCGTGAAGAACTGCGTGATCCCGTCCTTGTCCCAGTTCCTGCGGACGAAGGGCAGCACCGCCCCGACGTACATCACCAGAAGAATGTAGAGCTTCGCCCCCGACGAGAGCTCCCGGGTGATGTAGCTGATGATGTGATCCACCGGGATGGTGGTCTTGCCCCAGAGGGACAGGGGGCAAAAGAACATGAAGAGGCCGAACAGACTGTAGCAGACAAATTTGAACAAACCCGTTCCTGAACGATCTTCCGCCATATCGATTTCTCCCCTTCGATTCGATTTGAGTTCCATGCGTCCGTTGCACGGCCCCCGCTTCGGCAACATGGTTTTCCGGGCGTTCACGACCCTCCGGCGACGAGGAACACGCTCGACTCGTCGACCTCCTCCAACCGGAAGGCGCACCCGGCGGCCTCCCCAAGCGCTCTCAAGTCGGCCGCGGAAAAGGTCGTGGCCAGGAACCCGTCCGCGCACACAATGATACCATCTCCCGTCCGCTCCTCGTCGATCTCCCCAAGCAGCCCCTTCTCCGCCTGTTCCCGGAACCACGCCAGACGGTGCGCCCAGAACTTCGGGCTGTAGCTGCTGAAAACAGCCCTGCCCCCGGGCCGCAGAACGGACAGAGCCCGCCGCACCAGGTTCATAGGATCCCCCTTCATGGCGGACAGACCGTTCTGCAGGCACAACACCAGGTCGAACTCGGGGGCGAAACCGATTTGGTGCGCATCCATCACCCGCAGCTCGGCGTTGGGAACGTCCTTCAGATACTCCTTCCCGAAGGCCGCGGAATCCTCCGAGAGCTCCACGCCCAAGATTGACGCCGAGAAGGGCGCAAGCTCTCTCATGATGCGTCCGTACCCGGCCCCCAATTCCAGCACTCTCTCGCGCCCGCTCAGGAAGCCGCGCGCGAAGGCGATTTCCGCCTCCAAATACTGACGGACCCTCGACAGCCGCGTCCGATAGACCTCCTCCAGCCTGGCCGCATTCAGCTTCCGCGCGTAATAGTCGCCGGTTCCTTCCGCTACGATGCCCGACAACGTCGCCACCCCGCTCTCCTCAAGATTTTGGATTTTCGGATGAAACTCCACCATTCCTCTTTTATCACCTCCCCGTTAAACATGCGTTATCCCGATCTGACGGAGGTTCCCGGCATCGTTAAATCCGGCGCCCCAATCGGGGGAAGCTCCCACTGCTTAACATTTTTTTAACGCCCAAAAAGGTATACTGAATGGAATGGCGCACCCGCCAAAGGGATGCCGCACATTTCGCGAAGGGGGGAGGAGAACTCGTGAAGAAACGGGCGCGACGGAGCGCGCAAGCGCCATGGAAGCATGGCACGGGACACGGCCGACGGGCTCTCCCGACCCCATGACGGTATGTCTGCATTTCTTCGGCGAACCCCAGGCCGAGCGGGACGGAAAGCGCATCGCCATCCCGCTCAAAAAGGCGGAGGCGCTGTTGTTCTACGCGGCCTTGGAGGGTCGTGTGCCGCGGGACAGGGCGAAACTCCTCTTCTGGGGGGACAAGGACGAGGCCTTGGCCGCGAACAGCCTCAGAAACAGCCTGCACGTCCTGCGCAGGGCCCTGCCGGACAACTGCGAGGTGGACCGAAGATCCCTTCTCGTGAAGGGGATCGTCAAGGACCTCGACCGCATCCCGAAGCTGGAGGACCCATCGGTCCCCATCGGCCCGACCTTCCTCGACGAGCCCCTACAGGGCTTCGACGCTCTGGGGGGCCCCGAGTTCGACGCCTGGCTCGGCCTGACGCGGAACATACTGAGGGGGCGGGTTGCGGAAAGCCTCAGGACTCGGGCCGCCGCCTGCTACGAACGGGGGCGCTTCGACGGGCGGACGGAGGCCCTGTCCGCGCTGCTCACGCTGGACCCCTTCGACGAGGACTCCGTTTTGGAGCTCATGGAATCCTGGCACGAACGGGGGTACACCGCAAAGGCCGTCTCGCTCTACGAGAATTTTCGGACGCGGATGCAGTCCGAGATCGGAATCGGTCCCAGCAGCCGAGCGGAGGCCTTCCTCCGCAGGATCGCCGGGGGTACCGCAGCCTCCCAGCCCATCGGGGAGCGTTTCTGCTGCAGGGAGGCGGAGGTGGAGCGGATCGTGAGCTTCCTCTCCGACGGGAGGCGGGAGCTGAAACTCGTCCTCGTCCACGGCGAGGCGGGGATCGGCAAGACATCCCTCGTGAACCGCGCTCTCGCCCTGAACGCGGCGAGAGGGACGGACATCCTCGCCGCGCGCCCCGAACTTCTGGGACCGCCCGCCCCCTACTCCGCCTGGAACGGCCTGATCGCACACATGGGAAAGAGGCTGGAGGAGCGCGGCATTCCCGTCGCCCCCTCGGATCGTTCCGCGCTGTCGGGGACCTTTTACGGTTTCTCGCGCAGGGACGTGAGCCCCGGCACCGGGGGACCGCCCTCTCCCACCCCCTTCGGGCTGGGGCGGATCGTATCCCGGCTGCTCGACTCCCTGGCCTCCAACACACGCCTGATCCTTGTGCTGGAGGACCTCCATGAGTTCGACCTCCAGTCCCTGCTGTTGCTGGAGGCCGTCCTGACAAAGATGGAATCGGCCCTCACGGTGCTCCTCACGACCCGTCCGGAGGGTGCCGCAGCCATCGGCGAAATGCTGGACAGGCTCAAGCCCTCCCTCCCCCACCGCTCCCTCCGAATCCCGCTCGGCCCTCTGGACCCGGCGGAGACGCTGAAGTTCTGCCGCAGCTTTCTGCCGGACGACCTCGTCTCCCTCAAGGGAGCGGAGTATTTCGTGAGGGGGAGCGAAGGGATTCCGCTCCTCCTGGCCGAGATGCTGCGCTCCCTGTCCGAGGACCCCGACGGCGATCCCTCCGCCGGGCTCGCCAAGACCATCATGGCGCGGATGAAGGACCTCTCCCCGACTCAACGCCGACTTCTGGAAGCACTCTCCGCATTCCGAGGGTCCGGTTCCCTGGAGGACGTCGCACTGTTTCTGAACCTCTCCCCCGGCGAGCTCGTCGAGCCGATGGAGGGCTTGCTCCGCAAGAAGCTCATCCATGAGACGGCCGACGGCGACCGCCTGCTGGCGGACTTCTGCCACGCCAACGTTCGGGACTGCGTTTACGAGTCCCTCCCAGGCTTCAAGCGGCGCGAGTTCCACCGGCGCATCGCGGAGATCCTGAGCGCGCGGTACTCCCCGCGGGTCTGGAACCCGACGCTCAGCGCGGCGCTCCGACACCACTACCGTATGGCCGGGCTCCGGACCGATGAACTGAAGCTCCACCTCAGCGAGATGAGCTTCCACATCGCCCTGAACCACACCCTTTTCCCGCTGATCGAGGATCGGGTGCTGCATTCGTGTTCGATTCCCTTCGGAGGTCGGGAGGAGACGGAGTTCAAGATCGCGCAGGTCCGGGAGCTGCTGGGCGAGACCGAGGGAACCGAGTCCGTCGAGAGGACGCGCATGGAGGCCTCGTTCCTGGAGCTCTGGGGCGGCTACCGCATCAACTGGGGCGATTACCGACCGGGGCGCGCCCTGATCGAGCGCGCCCTGGCGCTCTCCCGGCAGCACGGATTCGACGAGATCCGCCTGCACTGCCTGGAGCACATGGGACACCGCTTCCTGCAGACGGACGAGAGCGCAAGGCTGAAGGACACGGGGCGCGCGATCGTGCACCTGGCCAAGAGGCTCGGCAAGGAACACCACATGGGGCTGGGCCTTCGCTTCCTTGGGGTCCACCGCATGATCGAGAGGGATTTCGAGGGGGCGGAGAGGATCCTGGCTCACTCCGCCGCGCTCTTCGAGGACCTGAGCCTGCTCGGGCGGAACTACACGCTCAACCTTCTGGCGCCGCGCTGCTACATCGGCGAGACGCGCCAGTGGCGCGGCGACCCGGACGGGGCCATGGAGCACTTCTGTGCCTGCATCGAGCGCTGCTCCGATGCAGGGTTCTTCTGGGGGCTCAGCCACTTCCACGCACATGCCGCGGATGCGGCCCTGGACATGGGCTGCTGGAATCTCGCGCGGGACCACATCGAGGAGGGGGTGACGCTCTTCGAGAGCTGCCGCGGAGGGCACTGCGGCTCCCTGCTCTACAGCCTCAAGGCGATCCTCGACGCTCGGGACAACAGGCCCGACGACGTCCGCACCTCCCTCGAGAAGGGGGACCGGCTCTCCGCCATCGGCAAGCGGAGCTGGTGCGCGGCGCAGCTCATGGCGAAGGCCTGGGCGGCCTCCATGGCCGAACGGGGCGAGCTGGACGGGGAGCGGCTCGGCCCCCTCCCCGGGACGCCGCAAAGCTACGCCGGGGAGTCCGCCGCGCTCTACTCGGCGATCGGGGCCGAACGTCGGGCCCGGTTCGTCCGAAGGACGTTCGGGGTGGAGTGACGCCCCTCCCCGTCCCTTGACGCGAATGGACATGAAGGAACGCCTCGGGGCGGGCTGTCCCGAGGCGTTCCTTCATTCGTCGAGCGGATGCGGTTTCCGGCATGAAAAAACGGCGCCGATCCTTACGCGATCCCTTATTCTTTTCCGATATCGTCAGGAGTGAGCCTGATCGACTCGAGTCCCTGCTTCCTTCTGTGACGATCGGCCACACCGAAGACGACGACCCCGAGGGCGAAGAAAAGCGCCAGGGAGATGTAGCCGCCCACATCGAGCTCCATGCAGGCCCCGACGACCAGCCAGATGGAGATGCCCATGCCCGCCAGGAACATGGGAACCCCGCCCGGGGCCCTGAAGGGGCGCTTCCATTCGGGATGGAGCTTTCTGAGGCGTACGACGTCCAGGCAGGAGATGAAGTAGACGATCCCCGCCGCGATGCTGGATATCGCATAGATGTACTGCACCCAGTTGTCGCCGCTGAAAAAGCAGAAGAACAGGGAGAACAGGTAGACCACGATATTCGCCAGGAAGGGCTGCCCGTAACGATTGACCTTCATGAAACTCCTGGGAAGCTGGTTCAGTTGGGCGGCGCCGTAGAGGACCCGCGCGCTGGAGGTCCAGAACCCCATCATCGTGGTGAAGGCGTGCATGAGTCCGGACACGATGGCGAGGATACCCAGGATCGCGGGCAGGCCGTATCGCACCACCAGCTCGGGTTCGGGCATGCTCATCGCTCCAATGTCCTGCCACGACGCCATGCCGCCCATGGCCAGCACCACGAAGCTGTAGAGCAGCGCGGGGATGAAGAGCGAGGCCAGGATGACCTTCCAGATTTTGGAGGCCGGGAAATTCGTCTCCTCGATCAGGGTTGGCGTCATCTCGAAGCCGATGAACTTCAGCGAGAACACGGCCATGGCGATGAAGATCCCGTAGCCGCCCTTGGGGAAGAAGCCCTGGTTCAGGCGAATATGATCCGCGCTCCAGTGTCCGCTAAGGAAAAAGGAGGACGAGACCAGGAGGGAGATGACGATCATCGAAAAGAAGAAGAAATTGGACAGGCTGCCCGTCAGGCTGATGTTGAAGTTGGAGAGGACGAACCACACGGTGACGGAGAGTATGGCCACCATCATCATCTGATTGCCGTCCAGCGGATAGAAGTAGTTGATGGCCGTGCCGAAGATGAAGGCCATCATCGGGGGCTCCACCACCTGGATCAGGAACATCATCCACTGGGTCGCAAACCCCGTTTTATTTCCGTAGGCATTGCTGGTCCAGGCATTCACTCCCGCAGCGAAGGGGAGCATCGCCGACAGCTCTCCGAACGCGAGCCCCACGGGCACCAGGAGCAGGGCGAGGATGGGGAACAGAAAGGCCGCCCCCGCCCCCGTGGTCCGGAACCAGTAGGGCGCCTCGGCAAGCCAGCCTCCGATGACGGCCCCCGACGATATGGCGATCATTTGAATGAAGGTCAGATTCCTTTTTAGCTTGTTGTCGTTCATGATCTTTCCCTCCTACAAGGCTGCGATCAGTTCATCGGTGTTGACCACGTGGCAGTAGATGTTGTTCAGGACCGAGAGTTCATGCTCCTGAATCTCACGGGTCGAGGCCCCGCAGGCATCCTCGACGAGCCAGACCTTGAAGCTCTCGTCGGCCAGGCTGCGTACGGTCCCGGACACGCACTGGTCCGTCAGCACACCGGTCACGACCACCGTATCGATGCCGCAATTGTGCAGCATCAGGCGCAGGGACGTCCCCGTAAGCGCGCTGTCCGTGGTCTTCATGACCACCAACTCGTTCTCCTGAGGGCGCAGGGGCGCCACGATCTCCCCCGCGGGATTTCCCTTGAGAAGCAGCAGCTCGTTGTATCCCGTGGCCTTCTGGTCCAGGGACCGGTCCCTCCCGTTCGCGAGCTGACCGGTGATGCGCGCATGGGCGACAAGCATCCCCCTCTCCCGAAAGGCGGCGAGGAGCCGCGCGTTGTTGGGGATCACCTCGTTGTCGATCCGATCGTAAAAGTACTCCCATCGGGCATAATACGCTTTTTCCCTCTCGCTCATGCCGCTCGTATCGGGACGGGTGAGGAAGTGGTACTGCATATCCACGATGAGCAGTGCCGTCCTGCCCCTGTCGACGACAATCTCTCCGTAATCCTCGTCCAGTTCGTAGTAGAATGAGCAATAGCGATCATTGACCTTCATACTCCAACCGACCTCCGTTTCCCTATATAATGGAACGATGGACCGTTCCGGAAGGAAATCCTTCCCTACAGTCAAAATTTTATGGATGTGAGGCCGGAGAACAAGCGCCAATCGGGGCCCCGTGTCTTCGGATCGAGGCAACCTCCCCGTCTTTCGACAAAAAGAGGCCGGAAAACGGGAACGCCGAGGGCAGGACGCGCCATTGTATGCCGTATGCTTCCAGAGCCCCCGCCGCGGGCTTATGGCGGCCCCGCCTGTTCGTCATGCAGCCGGGGAGCTTCCGCCCGCATTCGATATGCCGCAAAAAAGACAAGGAGACGCAGAGGGATGTACAAAATCCTGGTCGCCGATGACGAGGTCATCGAAAGGAACTATCTCACTCAGTTCATCGACGGAACCGACGATTACGGCGTCGTGGCGAGCGCGGGGGACGGACAATCCGCGGTGGAACTGGCCCTGCTGCACCGGCCGGACCTGGCCATCCTGGACATACGCATGCCCCTCCTCGACGGACTTCAAGCCGCCGAAAGGATCAAGCACCGGCTGCCCCGCACCGTAGTCGTCCTCAATTCCGCGTACGCCGAGTTCGAGTTCGCTCAAAAGGCCATCCGCTATGGGGTGGACGCCTATCTGGTCAAGCCCTCGTCGGACGACGAGATTCTCTCCGTCCTGACGGCCTGTCTTCCTCCCGCGAAAACCCGGGGACCGGACGAATCCCGCTCGCCCTCGCTGATGGAATCCTTCCCCGGCAAAGCTCTTGAGGATTTTCGCAGGAGCATGCAGGTGAAGGACCTCCTCCTTTTCGAGCGGTCCCTCGAGGCCATCTCGGATTTTCTGACGAAGAGCCAGCCGCTCGAGACCTACCGAATCCACGTCGTCAACATCGTCTTCACCATGGAAAGGATCTGCTTCGAGGATCCTCTTTTCCGCGACGTCCCGGGGAACGCAACGCAGGACCTGCTGGTCCGGAGCATCGCCTCCGCCTCGGACATCCTGAAAATCCAAAACCTCGCGCGCTCCTACATAGCGGAGCTGCAGTCCTCGGCCTCCATCCTCCTTCAGGACTCCGTGCCTCCGACACAGCGTATCGCCGCCTACCTGGACGAGCACTTTCGGGAAAAGATCACGCCGGGCAGCCTGGGAAAGATCGTATTCCTGAGCGCCGACCACATCCAACGCATTTTCCGCAGGGAGACCGGGCAGTCCATCGCGCAGTACCTGCGGACAAAAAGGCTGGCCGAGGCAAAACGTCTCCTCTCCCAAAGCAACATGACCATACAGGACATCGCCGAGTCCTGCGGGTTCGGCAGTCTCTCCTCCTTCTACAAGGCCTTCAGGAAAGCGCTACTCTGCACCCCCGTGCAGTACCGCGGCCAGAACCCCAGATGAGCGATATCCGCGATCTTCTGTCCAAGGAGCTCCAGGAGGAGCTGCAGGAGTCCTTCGCCTTCGCCACGGGATTCGGGGTCGTCTTCGTGGACCGCGAAGGACGCCACCTCGGAGAGGGCAGCAATTTCACGCGTTTTTGCCGTGCCGTCAACGCCCTGCCTGAGGGAGAGGGCTGCTGTCAGTGCTCCAACCGCAAAGCCCTGCGCATCGCCCTCGAAGAGGACAGGCCCAGCATCTACATCTGCCATGCCGGTCTGGTGAACATCGAAATCCCGTTGCTTCTGGACGGAGAGTTCGTCGGTGCGATCACGGCGGGCCAGGTCCTGTGCAGCGACACCGGATGCTTTCCCGTGGACGAGACGGCATCGAAGATGCGGTGGGCGCAGGACGAGCGCTACTCCCGATATTACAAGGAGATCCCGGTCTTCAGCCGAAAGCAGATCGAGGAAACCGCCCGGGCCCTCCAGAACCTCACCCGCTACATCCTGAACCTGAAGGCCTATGCCAAGATGCAGGAGGAGATCAGCCAGGTCACACAGGCCCTTATGAAGTACCAAAAGGAGCAGATGGACCTGAAGAACCAGCTCTCCCTGGCCCGCCTGGAGGCCCTGCAGAAACAGATCATGCCCCATTTCACCTTCAACGTCCTGAACTCGATATCGCGCCTGTTGAGCATGGGAGAATCGGAACGAGCCGGGAGGATGCTGAACTCCTTTTCCTCCATGCTCCGCTACACCCTGACCCAGGCAAACGCTCAGGTGACGCTGAAGCAGGAGATGGACTACATCGGCGACTATCTCCGCATTCAAAAATATCGATTCGGCGACCGGATCAGTTACAGCATTTGCTGCGAGGAGGCGATGGAGACGTTCATCCTGCCTTTCTTCACCCTGCAGCCCCTGGTGGAAAACGCGATCGAGCACGGCCTCCTGAATTCCACCCGAACCCAGGGAGGACACCTCCTGATCTCCTGCAGGAGACGACCCCGATCCTGCGAGATCGAGATCGTCGACGACGGGGCGGGCATAGGAGCTAAGGAGCTCGAAACACTGAGGAAAAAGCTCTCATCCTCCAGGGAAAGGGGACGGCCGGACGAAGGCATCGGCATGAAAAATTGCTTGGAAAGGCTGAAGCTGTTCTTCGGAAAGCGATGCAAGATGGAGATCGGGAGCCAGAAGGGTAAGGGGACGACGGTCACCCTTTCCTTCAGGGATCCGGACATACGGGAGGAAACCGCGGGAGGCAAAACCCGCTCCCGAAGACGTTCTCCAGACACTCGGAAGGACTGAATCCCGCCCCGTGGACAGCAATCCCCCAGGGATGCCGCTCGCGGTTTTTTCCGCACTGCACGGCGGGCCGCCGTCCTCGAAAATGGATGCGCCCCTTTTCGTGTCGACTGGACGATCTCGCCGCGCCCCTCTCCCGGAGGAGCGCAGGGCGTTTTTCAGCTTTTGACGACGCTCGGCAGGGAGATGCCGTCCCGCATCTGCATCGCTTCCTTTCAATCAAGACATCAGCCGCAGGCCCTTTCAGCCGTGCTCCGTTCCGCCAAGGGCTCCATTATATTCGTTTATGTTCGTTATCCGTCCTCCCGCAGCCGCCCGCACCCCGACATTCCGTACGTTCAGCCCGACCCGGATGTTACAATCTCGAAATGGAAGAGAGGGACCACGGGTCTCCGGGATCGTCATTCGCGGCGTTCCTCGCCTTGTGAAGTCGTTCTTCTCCCTTTCGCCCCTTTGGTTGATACGCATTCAGGAGGTGGGCCGATGCAGAGCAGAATTTTGATTACGGGTTTCGAGCCCTTCGGGGGCGAGACCGTCAACCCCGCACTCGAAGTGCTGAGATTTTTTGAGGGCAAGCTCCTGGAGGGATACCGCGTCGTTACTCGGGCGCTGCCCACCATACGATTCCGTTCGATCGAGAAGCTCCGGGCGGCCATCGCAGACGAGGATCCGGCCCTGATCGTAGCGTTGGGCCAGGCGGGCGGGCGATGCGAGATCATGCCCGAGCGTGTCGCCATCAACATCGACGACTTTCGAATCCCCGACAACGACGGCAACCGACCGACCGACGAGCCGGTGGTCGCAGGGGCTCCCGCGGCCTATTGGTCCACACTGCCGATCAAGAGCATGGTGCGGGCGATGCGGGACAGGGGGATCCCGGCCTCGGTATCGAACACCGCGGGAACCTTCGTCTGCAACCACATTTTCTACGGTCTGATGCACCTTTTGTCCGAGGAGGGCAACGTGCGTCGGGGAGGCTTCATCCACATCCCGTACATGACGGAACAGGCCGCACGCCTGGGAGGGAAACCCAGCATGTCGATCGAGACCATCACCCAGGGGCTCGAGACGGCGATCCGAACCGCAGCCGTCGTGCACGAGGACCTCCGCGAGGAAGGGGGCCAGCTGCACTGAAGATGCGGCCGTGAAGGGCTGCCGACATCGCCTGGAGGGGCGCCCCTCTGTTTTCATCCCGGCCGCTGCACGAGGCGGCCGGAATGGAGGAACAATGTGCTATACTGAACCGGCAAAAGAAAAAAACGAAAGGTTCCAAGGGGACGACCCCGATTTTTCGACCTCTTCCGTACGGGGGTGGTGCCTTGATCAAATTGATCGGCATCCTGATCGTGATAATTGGAGCGACCTTCGAATTCAATCTGCTTCTGACCATCCTGCTTGCGGCCTTCATCACGGGATTGGTCGGCAACATGGAGTTCATCGCCATTCTCGAGACGATCGGGAACGCGTTCACGACCCATCGTTTTCTGTCGACCTTTCTTCTGATCCTGCCCCTGCTGGGTCTGCTCGAGCGACGGGGGCTGCACAAGAAAGTGGAGTCCATACTGCGGAGGGGCAAAGACGCCTCGGTGGGCCGCATTCTATGGCTGTACGTGACGATGCGCCAGCTCTCGGTGGCCCTGGGCGTCCTGCTCGCCGGCCACCCGCTCGTGCGGTCCCTCGTCGCGCCAATGGCCGAGGAGGCCGCGCGGCGTCAGGGGAATCTCCTGCCCAGCACCCTCGACCGCGTCAAGGCCATGGCCATCGCAACCGAAAACTGCGGCAACTTTTTCGGCCAGTTGCTTTTCGTCGCCTCGACGGGAGGGCTACTGGTCAAGGCGGCCATGGAACAGGCGGGTTACCCCGTCAGCATCATGAAGATCGCCCTATACGGCGTCCCAACAGCTTTGGCAGCCTACGCCATCGTCGTCGTGCGCTGCCGGCGCCTGGACGAAGCCCTGCGCCAAGAGGCTAGGGAGGCCTGGCAGGATTGACTTTGTCCTCTTTTTTCTCCGAAACTTTCAACATGGAATCCATTTATCGCACCATCGGGGGACTCCTGTTCGTCTACGCCCTGCTCATCCTCGCAGACAGCCGCAATCGCTCCTCCAAGACATGGGGAGCCATTCTTTTTCTGGTCGTTTATGGCGTCACGTTCGCTTTCGGCAGCCGCATGCCCCCCGCCGTGACGGGCGCATGCGTCGTCATGATGCCGGTGCTGGCCATTCTGGGCGGTCCGACCTTCAACGGACGCAACGCCCCGCCCAACGAACAGAGGAAAAGCGATGCCAACCCTTCGTCCCGGAGGTTCCTCCTTCCCTTTCTGCTGCCCCTGGCGTCCACCCTCCTGCTTTATTGGGGCTGGGATGTGAACCCCCTCGTTGCCTTCGGCGCCAGCCATATCGTCCTTCTCGTATTCCTCATGCCCCTGATGCGGGAATCTCCCGTCGCCCTCGCCCGGGACGGACAGAGGATGTTCGAGTCCTTGGGATGGTATATCGCACTGCCCCAGTTTCTGGCTGCCCTGGGAGCGGTATTCGCGGAGGCCGGGATGGGGGACGTCGTCTTGGAGATGATCGATGCGTTCGTCACGATCGACGGCAAACTGGCTGCTGCCGCGGTTTATTGCATCGCGACGGCCTTTTTCTCCATGGTGATGGGCAACGCCTTTCCCGCCTTTCTGGTCGTCACATCTGGGGTTGGAATTCCCCTGGTCGTCCGCGGCTTCGGCGCAGACCCCGCCATCGCGGGGGTCTTCGCCATGACCTCCGGATACTGCGGGACCCTGATGACCCCGATGGCCGTAAACTTCAACGCCCTCCCCGCGGAGCGCTTGGGGATCCGGAACATGAACGAGGTCATCGCCGCTCAGGTGGGAACGGCCCTTCCGCTGTTGCTGGTGAACATCGGGCTGATGTATTTTCTGGCCTTCTGACCCCAGAAACGGCCTTGCCCCCACCCCAACAGGCAAACGACCCGACGGCCAAAGAACCGCTGCCGGCCAGCAGATGGAAAGAAAGATATCGGAAGAGAATCCACGCCATCGAGTTGAGAGCGGCCCCCTGGGGGGCCGCTCTCAACTCGATGGCGTGAGCAAGGCTAAACCACGGGCTCCAGTCGTCCGTAACGTCCATCCTTGCGCTTATAGACGACGTTGATGTCGCCCGTATCGGCGTTCTGGAACATGAAAAAGGAGTGGCCGACGAGGTCCATCTGCATCACAGCCTCCTTGGGATCCATGGGCTGGACGGGGATTTTCTTGACCTTTTCGATGACGGGCTCATGGCTCTCGGCGCTCTCCGAAGGGGTCTCCGACATCCCGTCCAGGCTGAAGGAGAATTCCACGTCTCCCTGGTACTGCCCTTTGTTCTTGAGGTAGTCGTTGTGGCGTTTGATACGGCGTTCCAGGTTCTTCAGAGCCTGGTCGAAGGCCTTGCGGGGATCGGCGGCGTTCTCCTCCGCCCGCAGGATGACGCCGTTGGCGTTGGCCGTCGTCTCCACATTGAAATTGCCCTTATGGAGGCTGACGACCACCTGGCTGTTCAGGATCTTCCTGAAAAATTTCTCCAGCTTGGAGACCTTGCCCTCCATGTAGCTTCGCAGATTCTCGTCGATCTCCGTTCCACGCTGCACAAAACGCACTTCCATCGACCTTCGCCTCCGTTTCGTAGATAAGGAATACTGAGAGCGGAACCAGAAACTTCCTCGCGGCCGGGACTTTCCCCTCGGAATCTTCCTCCCGCGGGGAACGTTTCTTGCCCCTGATTGTAACACATCGGAGTTTTATCGCATCGAGGAAGTTCTGGATCCCGTCCCGGGACCATGGCGCAGGAGCTCCCACAGAAGGAGCTCGAAGCCCGGCCAGCCCTCGGCGGACGAGGTCTTCTCCCTGAAGGAGAGGCGTGCGGCACCCAGCATGAAATGTTTGATCGCCTCCGCGCCGAAATTCTCCAGGGCGCGTCGGGACATCTTGACGGCGTGTTCCCGGGGCCCTCCGGCGGCCCTCAGGGCGGCGGGCCCGTCCTTCGGGAAGCAGGCGAGGTAGAGCGCGGGGCGCAGGCGGTTACCCAACGAGGCCAGAAGCCTCAGCGGCGAGGGGTCGGATTGAAGGTGACGGAGGCTCCGGACGACCTCCTCGTGGCGCGCGAGGCAGAGTCCGTCCAGGAATTGGAGCAGGGCCTTGGCCCCCTCGTCGAAGGAGAGCGCCCGGACATCCTCGACCCCTATCTCTCGGCCGGAGGCGTAGAAGGACAGCTTGTCGAGCTCCGAGCGCAACTCCTCCAAGGACTCGAGGGACTCGCCCAACAGGGCCGCCGCCGCGGGGTTCAGCCGGCAGCCGCGCTCCCGCGCCAGCCCCAGAAGCCAGTCCTTCCGCTTCCAGGGCGGGACGGACGCCTCCGCCCGGAGGAACAGAATTTTTTTGAGCGCCAGCGTCTCCTTGGAGAAGATCTTTTTGGTATCCCCGGCAAAGGTCGCGATGACGACGGCCTCCGACCCATCGTCCTCCAGAAGCGGGGACAGCTCGTCCGGGAAGGGGCCCAACGCCTCCGCCCCCTCGGCCACCGTCACGCTTCGGGCGTCGAAGAGGCCTCGGCTGCCCGCGATGGCGAACAACTCCTTCCAGTCCCGAAACGCAGTGCCCGCCTCGAGTTTGCCCGACAGGGCGTAGCCCTCTCTCGAGAGCGCGGAAAGCCGCTCCTCGAGCTGACGGCGCTGGCTCTCGTGGCCTTCGATCGCGACGAGGCGGGGCATCGCAGACGGGAGGCTCAGCCCTTGACGACGATGTTGACCAGCTTGTCCGGGACGACGATCGTCTTGACGACGGGCCGACCGTCCAGGCGCTCCCTCACGGTGGGGTCGGCCATGACCTCGGACTCCAGCTTCGCGCCGTCCAGCCCCGCCGGCATCTCCAGCCGGGCGCGGACCTTGCCGTTGATCTGCACGACGATGGTCACGGAGTCCTGCACCAGCGCCTCCGCCTCGGGAACCGGCCAGGGGGAGATGCTGATGGGCTCCGTATTGCCCAGCATCTCCCAGAGCTCCTCGGCGATGTGCGGGCAGAACGGCGAGAGGCAGTTCAGCAGGACGTCCACCGCCTCGCGCCGCAGAGCGTCGGCCGCCCGGCCCTCCGCGCCGAAGGCGTACAGGGCGTTGGTCAGCTCCATCAGCCGCGCGATGGCCGTGTTGAACTGCTTCTCCTGGTCGATATCGCGGGTGACGGCCTCTACGGTCGTATGGATCTTCCGCTTGAAGTCGCGCAGAACGGGATCCTGAAGAGCCTTCATCGGGACGACTTCTCCACCGGCGGCCCTCAGGACCTCCAGATGCTCCTCCACGCAGCGCCACACGCGCCCCAGGAAGCGGTGCGCCCCCTCCACGCCCCGCTCCGACCAGTCCAGATCGTTCTGAGGGGGGGCGGCGAAGAGGATGAAGAGCCGCACCGTGTCCGCGCCGTACCGTTCGACGATCTCCGTCGGATCCACGACGTTGCCCAGGGACTTGGACATCTTGGCGCCGTCCTTGATCACCATGCCCTGGGTCAGCAGGTTGGTGAAGGGCTCGCGCACCTTCATCAGGCCGATATCCGCCAGGAACTTGGTGAAGAACCGGGCGTAGATCAGGTGCAGACAGGCGTGCTCGATGCCGCCGATATACTGGTCCACAGCCATCCAGTAATCGGCATCCGCCCTCCGGAACGGGCCCCGGTCGTCTCCGGGCGAGCAGTAGCGCCCGAAGTACCAGGACGAGCAGAAGAACGTGTCCATCGTGTCCGCCTCACGAGTGGCCGGCACGCCGCACTCCGGACAGGTCGTGGCCAGCCACTCCGGCATGTCCAGCAGCGGGGAGCGGCCCACGTCCTTCACCTCGACGTCCTCCGGCAGCAGCACGGGAAGCTGGTCCTCCGGCACGGGCACGACGCCGCAGTGCGGGCAGTGCACGAACGGGATGGGCGTGCCCCAGTAGCGCTGGCGGGAGATCAGCCAGTCGCGCAGGCGGAAGTTCACATCGCGCTTGCAGAGCCCCTCCCGCTCGCCCCAGGCGATCATCGTGGGGATGGCCTGCCGGGTGGGCAGCCCGTCGAACTGGCCCGAATTGCAGGCCAGGCCGTCGCCCTCGAAGGCCTCCGTCATCGTCGCGCCGTCCAGGGTCTCGCCCTCCGGCTGAATGACGGGGACGACCTCGATGCCGTATTTCCGGCAGAAATCGAAGTCTCTCTGGTCGTGGGCGGGAACGCCCATGATGGCCCCGGTGCCGTAGTCCATCAGGATGTAGTTGGCGATCCAGATGGGGACGGGCTTGCCCGTCACGGGGTGCACGCCGGTGAAAGGCGTCTTGCAGCCCAGCTTCTCAGCCCCGGCATCGGACCGTTCGATCGCGCTCTGCGATGTGACCTTGCCCACGAAATCGCTCAGCCTGCGGGCCTCGTCCTCCGGCAGGCACTCGATCATCTTCTTCACCAGCTCGTGCTCCGGCGCCAGGGCGATGAAGGTGATGCCGAACACCGTGTCGAACCGCGTGGTGAACGCCTCGATCGTGTAGTCGAGCTCGGGGACCCTGAAGGTGAGCTGCGCGCCCTCGGACCGGCCGATCCAGTTGCGCTGCATGATGCGCACGCGCTCCGGCCAGCCATTGAGCTCCGTCTCGATGTCGTCCACCAGCTCCTGGGCATAGTCGGTGATCTTGATGAACCACTGCCTGAGGTTCTTCTTGACGACGGGGGAATGGCAGCGCCAGCACTCCCCGCCCTCCACCTGTTCGTTGGCCAGGACCGTGCCGCAGGGCTCGCACCAGTTGACGGGTGCCTCCTTGCGGTAGACCAGCCCCTTCTTGTACATCTGCAGGAAGAGCCACTGGTTCCACCGGTAGTAGTCCGGGTTGCAGGTCTCCACCCGGCGGCGCCAGTCGTAGCTGTAGCCCATGCGCTTGAGCTGGCCGGTCATGTACTCGATGTTCTTCCACGTCCAGTCGTGGGGCTTGGTCCTGTACTTGATGGCGGCGTTCTCCGCGGGCATGCCGAAGGCGTCGAAGCCCATGGGATAGAGGACGTTCTTCCCCGTCTTGCGGAGGAAGCGCGCGAGCATGTCCCCCATGGAGTAGTTGCGGACGTGCCCCATGTGCAGGGCCCCGCTGGGATAGGGGAACATCTCCAGGCAGTAGAACTTGGGCTTCGAGGGATCCGTCTCCACCTCGAAACACCGCTTCTCCTGCCATATCCCCTGCCACTTCGCCTCGATCGCCTGAAAATCGTACGCCATCGTCGTGTCCTCCTCGGTCGTTCGCATGTGCCTGTAAAAAAATATAAAGAGAATTATAGCCTTTTCATGGGCAAAGGGCAAAGGTCTGGGCAACGCCCAAAACCACAGGTTGTGGTGCGCTTATCGAGAACGGAGTATGTTATTGCATAGTTTAAGCGAACTTTAGTTTTGCACCCGTCGGGTGCGGCAAAAA
>NZ_RQYL01000009.1 GCF_003860125.1 Fretibacterium sp. OH1220_COT-178
CGAAACAAACAGACCTTCATCGATATGATTTACCTCGTCGCAGGACATTTGAATTTGACTGAATAGTTCCTTACCCACACAGAATAACGAGGAACCACACTGTTCTCTCAAACAGTGACTGCGGGGTGCTCTTTTTTGGCCGGCGGATTTGGGAGGGGCCTGTGCGGAGCCTTCGAAGTCGGCGCCTGCCCGCCATGCATCTAAGATGCCATGCCGGTGTAGTAGGGCGACGGCACCGTTGGGTACGCCCGGAACACATGCACGAAGACCGCCTCGGCCTTATCGCGTATGTCCTCGTCGGAATAGGTTGTCGGCAGCCCGGGATTGAGCTCCTCAATCTTGGCCCGCAGGATGCGCGTCAGCACCACCTCGCGGTCCGATGCCCGGCCCAGCAGGCCGTCTGGACCGAAATCCTCCTTTTTGTAGGCGTACACCGATTCCCAGCCAAGCTCCCGTTCCAGGTACTCGGCGGTCGTCTGTTGGACGAGTGGGTCCTCGGTATAGTAAATTTTAGCCGCCACATTAAGAATTCTCGCCAGAAAGAATATTCCATATTTTCTTGTAGCCGCTTCCGCTTAAGGGTGCCTGCTCCGGCCTTGCGTGGTCCCAATCTCTGGAGGACATGTTTTTTAGGAAAATACGGGCCTTCCCAACAGAATATCGTCCGTCGTCACCGTCAAAGGCATCACGATAAAGCAAACCAAGCTTTTCGGCCACACTTCGAGGAGCGGAGTTCATCCGCATAAGCACAGCATCTTCCGTACGGACACCGTGATAAATCATGGCAGGCAGAGCGTTGATTCGGCGACGCTCTGCCTCGGTCATCCTTTCAAAATCCATCCCTGAAACATGGCTCAAAGCCGATACTCCCCAGGTGCCGTTATTGACAATGGCGCGATAAATCGCCTTGCAGGCATCGGTAAACGCCTCGGTATCCGAGCGCTCGTTATTTTGTGCAAAATACGTTTTCGCTATGTCTTCCAGCCGAACGCCATTCACCCAGTCGCGGGTGATATTGGACAAATGGGCGTGGTCGAATCCATCACCACCGATTTCTTCGAGCTGCTGTTTCAGCTGGGGGACCTTGAGCATAACCCCGAACAAATCTGCCATGCGGCCTGCATCTCCAAACAGGCTTTCCGGTGCCCAGTCATCGGGTCTTAGTTGCTCTTCGAGATTCCGCATGCCGCTCATTGCTTTTTGCACCCCTTCAGGCGAAAAACCGGTCAAGTCGGCCAGCTCCGCCGCCCCCGGCATGTCAGCCAGCTTGCGAGCATAGCTCTTCGTGGCATTCAGTAAAGCATCGGCCTTGTCACGCTGGGCAGGGTCATTGCGCAGGGTCGTATAGCCATAGGTCTGCCGAAGAAGTTGTTCGGATTCAGCCAGCACTGAGTCGAGATTCTTCTTTTCCGCCCAGAGATGGGCGACATAGCAGCGGAAATCTTCCCATTGATCTTGCCAAAGAACGGCATCGAGATTGTTGAGCTGGCCTTGGGCGGCCAGATCATCAAGGAGTGCAACCAAGCGGGAGGCGAGAGCGCCGGTATTGCGGCGAACGAAATCGATTATCGCGTCTCTGTCCTTGCCCTCCGCAAGTCCGACAACGCCAACGCTATCATGCCCGATTCGTCCGGCTCGGCCGGCGAGGTTCCAGAATTCCCGGGGAGACATTTCGACCGACTGCCGCCCCTGCGGGACAAAGCGGGAGGCCAGGAAGATTGAAGATACCGGGAAATTGATACCCTGGGCGATGGTCGATGTCGCGCACAAAACGCGCAGATAGCCGGATTCCGTGAGCCACTCCATAAGCGTCCGGATTTCATCAGACAAACCCGCATGGTGGACGCCGACACCATGATCGAGCATTTTTATCAACTCAAAACTTTGGCTGACCTCGGTCTTGAGAAAGTCCTGAACAAGTCGAACGTCATCGGGGACGACATCAAACTTCTGGATGCTTTCAGCCGCGTGGCGTGCCATGGTCCAGACAGTGCTAATGTTGTTGGCGACGGCAATACTGGTGCCCCGGGCAGACATGATGGAGGCCATGGCAGCCGTCTGTAAGCCGAATCCTGTTTGCTGCCCGCTCGCCAACACCTTGCTCTTCGGCACCGCTATTGGCCTGCAATCGCCCGCACGATGCGTGCCGCGCAACTTCATGGCTCTTTCGGTGACGGTCAGGGTTTCATATTCAAGCCGCCACCCGGCACGTTCTCTATCATCCTCGATTGCACGGTAGAGCCCGACAATCCGTTCGTTCGGTTTCCAGGCGGTGGTGCTGAAACTGATTGTCTTCCCGGCGTTGACGTCTTGCGCAAGCCAACGCGCCACCGTATCACTGCTCTCGACATAGGGCATCAACAGCAGAAAATTAGCTTGAGGGCAATCACGTTTGATCGTGGCAAGAAGAAATTCGATCCGTAGTCCTCTAGCCTCCGTTTCGAGATTGTGCGCTTCGTCCATCACGACAAGCGCAAGCGGGCGCGGCACACCCTTGTTACGGATGACCAGCGAAAGCTTTTCCGGTGTCGCAACCAACACATCAAAAGGCCTTTCCTGATCGGTAAGAAGTTCCTCCTCGAACGTATCGACCTCTATAGCTCCACTGAGTTGTTCAACCCGCAGTCCGATCGGCTCGAAGTCACGGCGTAGCCGTCGTGTAATCTGAGCGGTCAAGGCTCTGGTTGGCGCAACATAGGCGACCCAGCCGTTGTCCGCATCGAACTGATTGAGCGCCTGAAGAATCCGGAACTGCGCTAGCAATGTCTTGCCTCCGGAGGTCGGCATATCAATCACGATCGCAGTCTTGGCTTGGTCGAGAAGCCCCTCTTCCAGCAGAGCGGCGCGTTGTGGTGGCAGTAACTCGAACATCGCTTGATGTTCGCGTTTGGTCAGCGCCTTGACGAATGCCGATACACGAGAGTTAACAGTTCGGGTTCCCCACCACAGGGAGTTGGTGACCATAATCCTGCCAGCAGCTTGAAGCCAGCGCAAAATCATTTCATGCCGAGCGTCGCCCGATGCGGTTGCGGCCTTGATGCCGGATTCAAAATGCTTGTCGAGATCGCCGAAAACGGTATGGGATTGCCCTTGCAGCATGTATTCAGCAAGAATTTCCGTCGCTTTCGCCCAGTGATAGAGGCCAATCAGCCGCAGGGCGATGGCCCGATCTCCAACTGCAGAACCATTATTCAACTGTACTTTCTCGTGCGTTCTCTGGTCTTCCCGCAGCCCGGCTATGATTTCACGGATTCGGTCAAGATCATCCCAGCCATCCTTGCGGAACAGACGTACCCAGCACTCGAACAAACGGTAGAGCAACCGTCGATCCCAAGGCGCATCTACCACTGACGGCACCGTGATTGCGGCTCTGTTTTCCGTGAACCAGCGCCGTAGGTCCGACCAGCGGTCACCGCAATAGGCAAGGGCAGCCAGTTGCAGCACATGGAAGATACGCCCTTCCGTATTTTCCGGTATGGGAGCCAGACGACGAATATCGAAGGCGTGATGCGAGGCAGCGGCAGCTTGACCCCGTAGACCATTGTCACCGCCATCGGGGCGACTCAGGGCGTCCAAACCCTCAATCGCGGCCATTTCATAGGCCAGAGCAACACGCCCTAAAAGTCCTTCGTCAGCTTCATCTTCGGCAAAGGAAAAAGTGATCTGACGGCCAACAGCCTGCCGAACTAGCCGCTCATTGACCACTTCAGTCGCACGAATACGATCAGCTTCGGGAATCGCGCTCAGCGCCCAATGGGACTGAAGGTTTTGTAGTGCTGTAGAGGTAATGGTCATGCGCTACCTCCTGCCTGTGTCGCAAGAGCCTGTGCCGCCAAGTTGCCAATTGTACCGGTTGGCAAATACAGGGCCAGCAGCTCGACCTGCGTGCCCATCGGGCAGCCATTGCCAAGTTTCTCAACTCGCACGCGCAGGTCGTCAATGTTCGGCTCGACATCGCGCACGAGCACGCCAAAAAGCTGAACGTCCGATGGATTGTTGAGATAACGCTTGCTGGCAGCTTTGAAACGGTCCCGCCAAATCGCATTCTTGGCGCGATGGCCCAGGTATTTGAACAGGTCATCACGAATACCGCGCTTGTCCCGGAGGTCTTCCAACTGCTGCTTCAGACCGGTCCGCCCATAAACAGCACCGGGCGGATACTTGGCTTCACCGGACGTCTTGACCTCTCCGAAAACAAAGCGGTCGCCCTGTTCATCTTGTTGAATACCCACCAAATCGGCCCCTGGCAGGCTAGAACCGCTCTTGCGCTCGTCGCGGCCGTCCGGCCAAGGAAACAGACAGTCTCGATGTTCGGTCAGGTAGGCTTCTGCAATGGCCTCGCCAATTCGCCAGTCCTCGACATCATCGGGAGCGGCCAATACCTGCGCCAGCTGCTCTTGCTCGAAAGCGGTTCCCACGACTTCGGCCAACAGTTCTTGAATGTCAGCCTTGCCCCGGTTATCAAAGACCAACGCCGAAACCGGGCCGTTGATTGCTGCGTCCAGTTCTTTCTCGTTCCACAACCGGCCCATTCCGGTGCACGGCAAGGTTCCATGGCTATAACACTCAGCCCCAACAGCGATCATACCGCCACCTCCCCACTCATCCGTTTTGGCAGAAGAAGATCACGGGCGTGGGCGAGCGCGTTGATCTCTTTTTCAAGGACTTGCATCATTCGAAATACGGGCTTCGTCTTCTTATGGAAAATTTTGAGCACGTTCTGAGTCGGCAAAAGAATCTTCGCTCTTTCGAAGTCAACCGATCTCACCGCTGGGTAACTTGCGCCGGTTGTATGGTTGACCAAATGGCCTACAAAGTCATCTGTTGTTACAAACAAATAAAGATAAGAAAAAGGAACGGCCACAGGCGACAAAATCGTGAAGCCTGTAGAAAACGCATTATTTTCATCTGGATCAAGAACTAGTGCGTATGCTCGTAAATTGGGGCGTACATTTGACCCAAAAACGTCTCCATCGGTTCCCTTGCGACGTGCCTGCTCCAGAGCTTCTGAAGATGGCATTTTATTCTTCCAAAGTACTCGCCCCTGTTTCACCGATGAGATGTCTATATAATTGATCTCATTGGGCAGAGTGCTAGCTTTGTGGTTTTCGGCTTTTGTATCTGCAACATCCCCCAGCTTTTTCTTCTCCCACCCCTCCGGGATGCCGTTGACGATTTTTGTGTGCTCGTGGCCGGGGAAGCGGAGGCGGACGAACCATTCCTTGTAGAGCAGCCGTGCCGCCTGCTCCAGCAACTGAATCCGCCGCCGGTTGTTCTCGATCAGGTCGTCGTAGGCTGAGAGGATGGAGACGATTTGCTGTCGCTCAGACATGGACGGCACAGCGACTTCGATATTCCGCAACATCGAAAGATAGATGTTTGACTGCGCGGCCTGTGCGTTGAGGCGCTGAATGTATCTGAACGTTTGAGGTTGCTTGAACCAGTAATATAGGAATCGTGGGGCGACCTGTCGTTGATCGACCCTCATAATTCCAACGGCTTGGTTCGTATTGACAGGGAGGTATCGTTCTTCAACGATTCCGCGCTTCCCAATATCAGCGCCAGCAATGGTGAGCAACACATCACCTTCCTCAAGAATTGATCGTCTCAGCGATTGGTGCACATCTTCAGAAATGCAAAACCCACCGGAAAGATCCAAAGAGCTGTCGCCGTTCAAGGACTCAGCCTAATTATAGTGGATCCCGGAATCAGCAAACCCCTGCTTTTTTGTTGGCGTCGTGCCTTTTGTCACCACATGCGTGAACCGTCCAATTCGTGTCATCGGCCAGCTCATATCCCCAGCTCCTCGAATTTCTTCCTGATCGTCGCGGCCTTGCGGGCACGGGTGATCTCACACCCGACGGGGCTCTTGATATCCGAATGATTATTTGATATATCATCCATCGGTTGCGGATGTCAAGCGGAACCCGAAACCCTGGAGCACGGGCCAATAAAATCCTGGGGCAAGGCCCCAAGGGCCTGCCGGCAGGGTTGGAGGCGGGCTCGGGAGTCGGTTCGGGCCGTCCGAGGGGAAAACGAGAGAGAGGGTGGGCACATGAGAATCGGCGTTCTTCTTCGCGGGGAGGGCGGCGCGGCGCGGGGCGCGGCGTACGAAAAGCTGGCCCCGGAGCTTGGGATGGAGGTCCACACGGTTTGCCCCGAACGGGCCGGCGACCCGCTGCTCCAGGCGGCGCTGTGCTACAGGATGCTCCAGCTCGACTACGACGCGGTCGTCGTCTACCCCGAGAACGGGACCAACCTGGCCGGCCGGATCCGGGGGGCCGCGGTGCACCGCACGGTTCTGGACGTGGGGCCCGGGACCGACCCCGGCCTGCTCGATGGGGTCCCCGGCTATCGTCCCCTTCGCATCGAGGGCATCCCGACCCTCGCCGAGGAGGTCCGGCTCGTCCTGAACGCGCTGTCGGCTTAGGGCGGGCGGGGTCCGGCGGTCAGAGGACCAGGTCGAACCGCACCGGATCCCCCGGACGGCCGGTCCCCTCGTCGTGGCTGGGGAAGACCGCCCTCAGCCTCTGCCCCTCCCAGTCGATGCGCCATTCCACGGCGGCGCCCAGGAACTCCCGCTCCACGAGCCTTCCGACGAGGGCTCCCTGCGGGTTGGGTCTGACCTGGTCCGGGCGCAGCAGGCGCCGCCGGCCCTCCAGCCGTACGGGAAACGCGTCGCCGATGAAGTCGCCGATAAAATCGTCCGCGGGGGCGAAGTAGACCTCCTCGGGCGTGCCCGTCTGGATCAGCCGCCCCGCGTTCATGACGGAGACGCGGTCGGAGATCGAGAGCGCCTCCTCCTGATCGTGGGTCACGTAAAGGGTCGTGATGCCGATGGAGCGCTGGAGTTCCCGGATCTCCGCCCGCATCCGCACCCGGAGCCGGGCGTCCAGGCTCGACAGCGGCTCGTCCAGGAGCAGGACCGCGGGGTTCAGGATCAGGGAGCGCGCCAGGGCCACGCGCTGCTGCTGGCCGCCCGACAGCTCCTGGACCCGGACGCCCGCGCACCCGGGAAGCCCAACCCGCTCCAGCGCCTCCTCTGCGGCCCGGCCGCGCTCCCGCCGGCCGACGCCGCGGACGCGCAGTCCGTAGGCCACGTTCTGCCCCGCCGTCATGTGGGGAAACAGCGCGTGGTTCTGGAATACGGTCGAGGTCGGCCGTCGCTCCGGGGGGAGGTGGGTGATGTCCCTTCCCTCCAGCCGCACGCGCCCCTCGCCGGGGGCGATGAAGCCCCCGGCCACCTTGAGCGTGGTGCTCTTTCCGCACCCGGAGGGGCCCAGCAGGGTCATCAGCTCGCCGCGCCTCAGCTCCAGGTCGAGCCCTCGCAGGGCGGGAACCTCTCCGTAAAGGACTGTAACGTTTTCGAAGGACAGCATCGGAACCTCCTTAGCGGGCGGGGGCGTCGGGCTGACGGCGTCGGCCGAGCCGCCAGGCCAGGGCGTTGACGGCCGCGACCGTGAGGATCAGGAACGTCCCCATCGCCGAGGCCGCGCCGAAGTCCCCCTCGTTGATGGACTCGAAGAGCTCGATCGCCGCCACGCGGGCGTAGGGGCTCACCAGAAAGATGATCGGGCCGGTCGTGGTCATGGCGGCGCTGAAGGCGTTCAGAAAGCCCAGCCGCATGAAAGGGCGCAGGCGGGGCAGCAGCAGGTCCGTCAGGACGCGCACCGGACCGCCCCCCAGGTCCCGCACCGCCTGGACGAGGGCCGGGTCGACCTGGGCGAATCCCGCCCGGGCGGCGCGCAGCGAGGGGGACAGTTGGCGGAAGAGACAGCTCATGGCGATCAGGAAGCTGGCGCCGACCTCGAAGGGCAGCCGTGAGGAGACCAGGAGGTAGCCCACCCCGAAGAAGGTGCCCGGCATCAGGTAGGGCAGGTCCGCCACGGCCTGGACCGTGCGGCGCAGGCCCGGCCCCGCCCGCTCCAGGAGCGGGGCCAGAACCGCGGCGAGGAGACAGCCTCCGAGCCCTGCGGCGAGGGAACAGAGCAGGCTCCGGACGATGCTGTCCGTCCTGAAGCGGAGGATGCCCGAGAGATGCCGGGCGGTGAGGGCGAAGTCCGCTCCCCAGGTCTGGGTGACGCTCCCCAGAAGGATCAGTCCGTAGACCATGACCTGCACCGCCACGAACGTCCAGGTCGGGAGCTCCAGCACGGCGAGGAGCCACCGGGGGAGCCGGAGGGACCGCGCCTCCGCCAGCCCCAGTGCGAGCCCGGACGTCCTGCCCTCCCTCAGGCAGAGGATCCCCAGTGCGGGGACGATCAGCAGGACGTTCATCGCACAGGCCAGGGGAAAGTCCCCCACGCCGATCAGGGTGTTGTAGGCCCGGGAGGCCAGCACCTGAAAACGGCCGCCGACGAAGAGCGGCGTGCCGAAATCCGAGAGGGCGCGGACAAAGACGCTCAGCCCCGCCGCGGCGATCCCCGGCAGGGCCAGGGGCAGGCTGACGAAGCCCAGGGTCCTCAGCGGACCGCCCCCGAGGTCCAGCGACGCCCGTTCGAGCGCGCCGTCCACCCGCTGCAGCGAGGCCGCGATCAGCAGGGCCGCCAGGCCGGTCAGGGAGGCCGTCTCCATCATCAGGACCCCGTGGAAGCCGTAGGGATTCCACTCCACGCCCAGCAGGCGCCACGTCACGAGCCCCCGGCGCCCGAAGAGCATCAGGTAGGCCATCGAACAGAGGAAGGGCGGCGATATGGTCGAGAGCACCAGGGCGGCCACCACCGCGCCGCGGGCGCGTCGACTTCCGTAGACCAGCCTCATGGCGACGGCGGAGCCGATGAGCAGGGTGCACAGGGTCACCCCGCCGGCGAGGACGAAGCTGTCCCGGACCAGCGCGGCGTTTTTGGAAAAGAGCCCCGCATAGGCGCTCAGGGAGAACCGCCCGTCCTGCACCAGGCTCTCGAACAGCACGGAGCCCACGGGCCAGAGCACGAAGGCCGAGAGCAGCGCGCCCACCAGGAGCCAGAGCGCGAGCTCGGCGCCCGACAAGCCCGCGCCCCCGCGCGTTTTCCCCGGGGATGCGGTCATGGCCCCTTCCTCCACGAATGGACCGATCGGGGGCTTCGGCCGAGGAAGCCCCCGAGACCTCGAACGAACTTCACCGGGGACGCCGCTACTTGTTTCCGAACCGCTCCTGCCAGGCCCCGAGGATCTCCTTGCGCTCCTGTCCCGCCCGGATCACGTCGATCTTCATCAGGTTGGAGTCCCGCATGGCCTGGACCTGAGGGGCCAGGGCGACGCCGGGCCGTATGGGGGCCTGGGTGTTGTGGCGTGCGAGCACCTCCTGCCCCTTCGCCGAGAGCACCCAGTCGATCAGGGCCTTGGCGCCCTCGGGGTTCTGAGCCCCCTTGAACACCGCCACCGGGGCGATGTACCACGGCACGCCGTCCTTGGGGAAGGCCATCTCCACCTTGTAGCCCTCCTGCTTCAGGCGCTCGACCGTGTCGAACGGGGCCACGGCCACCGCCGCCTCCCCCAGGCTCACCTTGTTCGCGGGCTCCGCGCCGCGCTTGGAGTAGTAGGGGACGTTGGCGTCGATCGCCTCCAGCAGCTTCCAGCCGGCCTCCGCCCCCATCGTCTGAAGGACGCTCGACACCATGGAGTAGAAGGTGCCGCTCACGGCGGGCGTCGCCATGAGGACCTCGCCCTTGTAGACCGGCTTGGCCAGGTCCTCCCAGCTCTGGGGCATCGGCAGCTTCTTCGCGGCCAGGACCTCCGAGTTGCCCATCAGGACGACCGACCCCAGGGAAATTCCGCTCCAGAGCCCGTCGGCGTCGTAGAACATGGGGTCGTAGGCGGAGCGCTCGGGGGAGACGTAGGGCTCCAGGAACCCCTCGGCCGCGGCGGAGACGTAGCTGTCCAGCCCGCCGCCGAACCAGGCGTCCGCCTGGGCCTTGCCCTTGGCGGCGCGGATGCGGGTCAGCACCTCGCCCGAGGACATCTCCAGGTGGTTCACCGCGATCCCCGTGTCCCGGGTGAAGGCCTCCAGGATGGGCTTGATGCCCGTGTAGGCGATGAAGATGCTGATCCCCTTGCCGGCTTCGGCGGCCCAAACGGGCTGGACGAGACAGAGGGAGAGGACGAGAGCGGCAACACTTTTGCGGAACATGGCAAAACCTCCTCGATGGATTTTTGGCGCGCCGTCGCGCGCGGCGCCTGACGGAAAACGCTCTTGAACCGAAGCGTTACGGCCTCATGGGGCGATCCGGGCCCGGACCCACCCCTCGGCGGGGACGAACGCCGCACCGTTCCAGGCCACGGACTCGCAGGCCCGTGCGCGGATCATGCGGATGAGATCGCGCTCGTCGCGGACGGCCCCGTCGAACCTCGTGGCGAACCGCCCCAGACGATCCGCCCTGTGGGCGTCGCTGCCCCCCAGCTCGGCGAGGCCCAGAAGGCGCGCGGCCCTCAGCGCCTCCAGGTTGGCCTCGGGGCTCGCACTGCCGTTGAAGCATTCGATCCCCCCCAGGGTGGGAAGGTCGCGGACGATCCAGCCCGCCCCGCGCCCGTTGTCGCGGAAGGGGTGGGCCGCCACCGCGACGCCGCCGCATCGGGCCACCCAGTCCATCAGCTCGTCGGACGAGGGGATCCTCTCCGGCGCGCGGTCCAGCCCGAAGACGACGAAGTCCCCTCCCGTCGTCAGCACCTCGATGCCGACGAAGAGCGGGAAGTCGCACTCCCTCCTCAGGGCCTCGACCTCCGCGGCGATCCCCATCGAGTCGTGGTCCGTGATGCAAAGGCCGTCCATTCCCATCTCGCGGGCCCGGAGCACGGCGTCCCTCACGGGCATGGAGCTGTCCGGCGAGTGCTCCCGGGTGTGCAGATGCGTGTCCAGGATCATGGTCCGGCCACCACCGAAGTTCTCATAAAACGATCAACTCCCGAATGTCCGTTTTCAGCGCTCCGGAGCGCGGAGCCTAGGCGTAAGGGCATGCAAAAGAGGGCTCGTTCCCAAAGTACGGCGTGACGGGTCATGCCGACCGGGGGAAGCGCCCTGTTGCGGATTGCAGGAAGCGGGATCCGTTCGCTCAGGTGTCGAGTCGGTGGGGGAGAGGACGGGGGAAGAGGGAGGTCGACGCCGGCCTGGACGAACGCCGAAAGCTCAAACATGCATCCCGTGCATTTTCGGCATCGCCGCTTCGTCATGCAAAACCGGCCATCGAGAACCCCTCCTTCATCATGAACGTCATGCGTCCAAATTATAGCATCGGAAGGCCGCGCCGGACCGGCGTGCAGGGACGGCCTCGAGGGGCGATCGGGAACCGGGAATTTCCGATTCGGATGTTTGCTGAACTTTTCCGTCGGCCGACGGAAATCGTCTACTCCCCGTCCGGGGCGTCGGGGCGCAGGATGCGCACCGTCTCCTCCTGAAACCAGTCGTAGAGCGTGCGCTTCGGTTCTTTCCGGTTCCTCATCCGTTCGATGCTCGTGCCGAGGATCCAGAGCGGGTTGGCGGGGTCGATCAGGTCGTGCCCCCAGGCACGCAGCGTCTGCGTGAGCGCCTCCAACTGTCCCTCGGTGTCCGTGACGAGTGCCAGAAGAACCCAGTTCTCCTGCTGTTCCATGTCGATGTCGAACCACCCGGGCAGGTAGATGCGGCGCTGTTCCATCAGAAAAATATGGAGACGGCCGATCCAGGGCAGAAGGTCCTCCGGCCGGTTCCCTACCCTCTGGACGAAGAGGCGGTCGGCATTGAGAAATCCGAATCGGTCGGAGGGCATGGGCTTGAAGCCCCTATAATGGTCGAAGTCGTAGCGGCTCCGAAGCACGAGGTCGAACGTCAGCGATCCCGCCTCCGCACCGTTCTCCGCGGCCCATCGGTCCAGGCCCTCCTGTCCCGGCGCGGAGAGGGGGCGCGCCGCGACGCCCCAATGGGGAAAGGCCTCGAGAAAGGACCTCACGAGCTGCGCGTCGGGCCACAGGGCGCGGGCACGGCCGCCCTCCAGGACAAAGTACCGATCGTCCGGAAGGCAGGGAACGACGGGAAACGTCTCCTCAACCGACAGCTCCTTGATGCCCCAGTCGGTCACGAACGATCGGTCCAGCAACTGCTCCACTCGGTTCCGCTCCAGCAGCTCACGGGCCCGTCCCTCGTCGATCGGGACCTCGCCCACCGAATCCACGGGAACGCAGAGGTCCCGGGAGACCCGTTCCCGCGTTCGGACGCCCTGCGGCGTGAGCCCGTAGCCGGAGGCGATCCGCACCAGTTCTCCCAAGTCCTCCAGCCTCCTCAGCGCGTCGGGGTCCTCCCCCGCAAGCGCCAGGGTCTCCTCGTCCCAGCAGGGACGCTCGTGTGAAAAAAGCAACAGGCAGCTTTCCATCGTTGGGTACCTCCCACAAGACGCGAAAAAAAGCGGCGAGGGCACCGCGCGGGATGCCCTCTTTTGCCGGTCGTGGAGATTCTGAAAGCGCTACAGTCTGCCCTCCTTCTCGTCCCTGACGAGCGACCGCCACAGAGAGATGCAGGCGCAGACCATGATGATCGCAAAGGGTGGCGCGGCGGTCAGGGAGATGGTCTGAAGGTTCTGGAGCCCGCCGGTCATCAGCAGGACGATGGCCAGTGCGGCCATCAGGACGCCCCAGACGCCCATCTTGGACTTGGAGGGGTTGAGGTCGCCGTGGTTGGAGTACATCGACAGCACGAACGTGGCCGAGTTTGCGGAGGTGACGAAGAAGGTCGTGATGAGAACCAGCATGAGGACCGACATGATGAACCCCAGCGGATAGTACTTGTAGAGCGCGAATACGCCCACAGAGATGTCCTTCGTGACCTGCGCCGCGATGTCGATGCCCTGGACGATCTGAAGGTGCAGCGCGGACGTCCCGAAGATGGCGAACCACGTGAAGCTGCCGAGCGCCGGGACGATGAGGACGCCGGCGACGAACTCGGCTATCGTGCGGCCGCGGGAGATGCGGGCGACGAAGGACCCCACGAAGGGCGCCCACGCGATCCACCAGGCCCAGTAGTACAGGGTCCAGTTCTTCAGGTGCGATTCGTAGGCCCCACCGTAGGGGGCCATGGAGAAGCTCTCCTTGACCAGGCCGCTCACGAAGTCGCCGACGCCGGTCATGAGCGAGCCGACGATGGACAGGGTCGGCCCCACCGCAAACAGGGTGACCATCAGCACCGTGCACACGAGGAGGTTGAAGTTGGCGACCCACTTGATGCCCTTGTCGATCCCCATCACCGCCGAGCCCGTGTACAGGACGGCGAGGACGACGATGATGCCGACCTGGATCCCGGGAGTCTTGGCGACCCCTACGATCTCGTTCATGCCGCTGCTGAGCTGCAGCGTCCCGAGCCCCAGAGAGGTGGTGATGCCGGCCAGGGTCGCGAAGATGGCCAGGACGTCGACGATCTTGCCGAAGGCCCCGTCGACGGCCCTCTGCCCGACGAGGGGGATGAACAGGGAGCTGATGAGTCCCGGGGAATTGCGGCGGAACTGATAGTAGGCCATCGGCATGGCGATGACCGCGTAGCCCGCCCAGGGGTGCAGCCCCCAGTGAAAGAACGAGATCTGCATGGCGTCGCGCGCCGCCTGGATCGATCCGGGTTCCGCCCCGAAGGGCACGTTTCCGAAGTGGATCAGGGGCTCGGCCGCGCCGTAGAACACCAGGCCGACCCCCATGCCGGCCGAGAACAGCATGGCAAACCACGAGGCGTTGCTGTACTCGGGCCGATCCTCCGGATTGCCGAGCCGCACGCCGCGAAAACGGCTGAACGCCATGGCGATGCAAAACACGACGAAGATGTTCATCGTCAGCAGATAGCCCCAGCCGAAGTACTTCGTCAGCCCGCCGAACAGCGCGTTGGCGAAGCCGCCGAAGTTCTCCGGGGCCAGATAGCCCCAGGCCACGACCGCCAGGGTGATGGCGATGGAGATCAGGTAGACGAAGTTGACCGGCCCGCCGGACCCGCCGACGGGGGCGTCCGGGCCGGGCGACGGAGAATGGCGGCTCCGTTCGCCGTTTCTGTTGTCCTTGTTGTCCGTCATCGCAAGCCAGCTCCCTTCCCATGACAAAAAAGGGGCCGGAGGCGAAGTCTTGCAGAAACATCGCTCCAGCCCCTCATCCGTTCGTTCTTCCGAGGCGTCCTTTTGCCCATCCCGTCCTAGAACTTGGAGGGGAAGACCGTGGGCGCATCGACCGGCGTCGCCAGGGCGTCGAGGGCGGCTCCGACGCGGCTGGTGCGCAGCTGCCACTCCGCCTCCTCGCTCAGCTCCGGATCGCCGAGGGGATACGGAACGGAGACGGTCTGGACCATGCGGTTCGCGCCGACCGTCTTGGCGACGTCGAGGAGGTTGCACATCACGACCACCGGCATGCCCGTGCGCTCGATTTCCTTTGCCATCGTTGCACCGCAACGCGTGCAGGTGCCTCAGGTCGCGGTGAGGACTACGGCATCGACCTTGGCGTCGTGCAGCTCCTGGGCTATCTCCCTGCCGAACTTGGCGGCGAAGGCCTGGGTGGTGCCCGTGCCGACGGTGACGTAGAAGTGGTCGTGGAGCTTGCCGAACTTGCCCTGCTTCTCGAACCAGCGCATGGCGTCGACGGGGATGCCGCGGTCGGGCACCGCGCACATGGCCGCAGGGTCGAATCCGGCGTGGATGGTCTTGAACGCGCCCTCGGGCAGTTTGTCGAGCTTCGAGATGTCGTACTTGCCCCACTTCTGGGCGGAGGCGCTCTGGATGCGGTCGGGGTTGTCCACCGGCACGACGCCGCTGGTCGAGACCAGCGCGATGGTGGCCTTGCTCAGGTCGAAGAGGGGCGCCGCGGGCGGGATCTTCTCCATTTTGGGGATGACGAGCTCCGTCTGGAAGGGCTCTCCGTTCAGCTTCTTGAGCAGCATGTCGATGACGCGGTCGGCGGCCATGCGCCCGTCGGGCTGCGGGATCTCGGCGCGGATGCCGCGCGGGAAGTAGCCCTCCTGGGCTGCCGGCAGCAGCGGCTCGCCCCTGGCGATCTTCTGGGCGAAGTTGGCCATGAGGGTGAGGTCGTCCTTCATGAAGGTGGCCTTGCGACCGCCCTTGAAGATGTAGGCGACGGCCTTGTACTCCTCGACGCCGGGGTTCTCCTCGTTCATCGAGGTGACGACCGGTACGCCGTATTTTTCGGCCACCGCCTTGAGGACCAGTCCGCAGCCGACGCCGTAGCGCCCGGCCATGAACGCGGGGCCGGCGAAGAAGATGTCGAACTCCTTGGTGTCGAGCCAGGCCAGGATCTCCTTCAGGGCCTCGTCGGTGTGGTTGGTGATGTAGTTGTCGCCGCAGACGATGGTGTTGGTGACCTCGATGTCCGGCATCATGCCGTTCAGCATCACGGAACAGCCGATGGGCTCCCCGTGAAAGACCGGCTTGGCGTCCGCGGCATCCTCGCCGCCGACCTGACCGAAGAACTGGTTGATGTAGTGAATCGCCTTCATTTTCTATCCCTCCTCAGTTAAAAGTCGGCGCAGGTTCTCCTGGAGTAGCCGCTGATGTGGTTGGCGCAGAACATTCCGTTGTTCTCCATCACGAAGGAGCCGTCGGGATTGATGCAGCCCTCCCAGCCGCCGCTGTTGCCGTCCCGGGCCAGAGCCTCCAGCTCGCCGATGACCTCCATCTTGGGGAACTCGTACATCTGGGACACGTTTCCGGTGGTGACCAGGGCGTCGGTGGCGGGGTTCATGGAGACCAGCGGCTGCGAGGCGCCGTCCCGGCCTGTGCACTCGTCGGAGAGGCCGACCGTCTTGATGCCCAGCCTCTCGAGCTCGACCAGCATGGCGGTGTAGTCGACGTCGGGGTTGCCGTAGCCCTCCTCGACGACCACCGCGCCCTTCGCGCCCAGGCTGACCGCGATCTGGCCGGCCATCTTGACGCAGCGCACCTTCTCGTCCATCTTGACGTTCAGCGTGGACATCAGGACGCCCAGGAAATTGATCGTCCTGCCGTGCTCGGCGTAGAGCCTCTTGAGCATCGGATTGACCGCGAACTCGTAGGTCGAGATCTTCGAGGAGGAGGGCATGAAGCTGCCGGACACCATGCAGCCGTCCAGCAGCTCGTTGGGGTGCATCAGGGTGGGGAGAATGTGGTTGCCGTCCCAGCCGTAGATCAGAGTGTTGTAGCCCATGGCCTCCATCTGGGTCTGAGGCTGCAGAACGTAAAGCACGCCGGGCAGGGCCTTGACGGCGTCGCTGCGGTCGGGAATCGCGGGCAGGTCGTATACCTCGATATTCTCCGGCTGGAGGTCCCTGACGCACTGGCCCACGTACTCGGCCAGCCTCATGCCGGCCCAGCGGAGCGCGCGGTTTTTCTTCTGCTGCTCCCGGCGCTCGAACTCCTCGTCCGTGTCCGCGACCAGGACGAGGTTCGGCATGTCGCCGAAGATCGTATGGTGCTGATATTCCCCGCCCATCGCGATCAGGCCGTCCTGGAAGCCGCCGGCATGAGCGCCTACCACAAGCAGCGAACAGCCCTGGAGGCAGTGGGTGCGCCCGGAACCGGCTATCTCCATCTCGGAAAGCACCCCCGGGAAGATCCCGTGCCCGCCGGAGACCTTGCAGCGCATCTCGAGCGCCTCCTTGACCGGACAGAGGATGACCTCGTCTCCGGGACGGACGATGCGGAGGTCCGCGGCCGTGATGTGCTCGTCCTCGCGGACGACCTTCAGGAGCTCCTCCTTGTTGACGGTGAGGACCCCCTTGTCGTAGCCCGTCCTGTCTCCGAACTTGATGTCCTTGACGTGAAAGGCCCCAATCTCGAGTCGCATGTCATGATCACTCCTTAAAATTAGGATATGAAGCCAGCGGGGCCATTGTAGAAAAAGAAAGGGGCGGACTGCCATAACGAAAAACGTTAGGGCCCGTTAGTAAAAAACGTGACAGAAAAGAATACGATATCGGGCGTTCATTGGGGCAAGGCTGAGGTTCCCGGACCCTCCCCGCCCTTTTGCGCGTCGCCACGTTCCGCCGCCGTAAATTGAGCCTCAATGCCCATAGCAAAATGTCGCATTACGGAAATAGACTTGTTTCATCCGGAGGGGTTTTGTGACTCAAAAATCGTGTTGCGTTATTGTGCTTTTTGGGGGGTCCAAAAACTTCTATGACGTTAAAAGGAGGTATTCCGATGGTGCGGGGAGCTCGTTGTGTTTTGGCAGCGTGTCTGTTACTGGCGTTTTGGGTCTTTCCCTTCGACAGCCGGGCCGGGGGCAGGGGGGCGAGGAGCGGGACGGGCTGGAACGACGGAGAGATGCCGCCGGTATTCAGCCCTTACGTGGAGGACGAGGCGGAGGAGACGGACGAGATGCGGGTGGTCCTGTTCGAGGGCGTGTCCCGGGACATTCCGGCCTACGTCCTCGACGGCCTCCGCAGGCAGGACGGTTCCTTGGAGGTCGGCATCCGGGATTACTTCAAGAACAAAAGCTTCGAGACGCTTTTCACCCCCACGGGGCTTCTGTCCCTTTACTACGGGAAAGAAACGGGAGATAAGATGGCGAAACCCGACCGGGAGGCAATAGCCTGGGTATGCAACGATCTGCCCGACTTCTTCGAGCATTTCTCCCGTGCCCGTCAGCTCGACGCGCTGCGCCTGGAGTACCTGCGCCGCATGGAGGAGCGCCGCCTCATGGCGGAGCTGGGTGCGGGTGTGGAGGACGAGGAAAGCTGGGAGCGAGACCCTCGTTACAATGAGCTTCTCATCCGGCAAGGGAAGGTAGAAATAAAGGGCTACTATGATGAGAGGGGAGAAACGCTGCGGGAGTTGAAGCGGATGAGAGACGGAAGGGTCAAGTACTTGATAATTCATCTTGACGATATTATCGATCGAGGCCCGACGGAACGCGATAAACGGGTGGCGAACAGCCCTGAGGAGATCGTCCGGTTTGTCGCGGACTACTGGGGTATTCCCGAAGGGGCTTCGTGGGACGTCTGGCCGCAGTACGTTTGGGAGAAGGAGCGGAGGATGCGATCGATGGAGGGAGAGGCCTTGAGCAGCCCGACGCACCTGCTGTTTCTCGTCGAGACCGGGGCGCTCCTTCGGCCCTTCGCGCCGGAGGAGGCGTATCGCTGCATGAGCTTGGCCTGGGTGCGCCAGTGCCAGGCGCACCGGGAGCTTTCCGCCCGCATCGTGGAGATCCTGCGCCGTTCCGGCCTCCGAAAGGAGTACGCCCGGGCCGTCAGAAAATGGGGAGGTATGGGAATCCATACCTCCCCCCATCCTGCAAGCCGTCTTGGTGTTTTTGTCAACCCAAGCGAAGACTTTCAAGAGATCCTCGGCGAAATAGTTAAGTTTCGATCTCAGGTCGATTTTTGAACAACAAAAGAAGAGAAAGGCGGATGGAGTGATGAGGAAGATTCTAAGAGGTTTGTGGGCCATGGCTTTTGCCTGCGTCCTGTTCGCCCCTGGAGTGTCATAGGGGCGGCGTGAAGGTGGTTCTGCCGGGAGGGAGCGTGACGTTCAGGAAGGCGCGCTGGTTCACGGGCTTCCACCACCCGGACGCGATCGTCTTTGCGGACGGCACGACCTGGCGATGGAAGGACGTCGCCCCCAATAGGCACAGGCACAGAGGAAAACGGAATTCATAGGTAAATTGAGCCTCAGGGCTTATTGACAAACGTTGTGTTATAAGAATAAGGCTGTCAGGGAGTTTTGTGAGTCAAAATTTCTATTCTGTATTTGTATTCTTGTTCTTGCAGAAAAGGCAACTTCCACGGCTTTGATGAGAAGGCAGTAAGGAGGTATTGCTATGGCGCCAGCGCAGGAATCACGATGGGGACGGGAAGGTTTTTTGTTTCTGGGCATGGCGGCGGGGTTTGTCCTGGGCTATATTCTGGGGGGCATATCCACCGTTGGAGCCGCTCCCGACGACAAACCGAAAGAGACGCTTCGGGCGGAGCAACCGCAAGGTCCATCTCGCCCCACACAGGATAAATGGGCCATATTGGAAGCTCTTGAGGATGATACGGGAGTAAGGGTGCGCTCCATCGAAGAGGCGCAGGTTATAAGGGCGCTCTTCTCCTTTTACGACCGGCTGACCCTGGAAGCCTTCGAGGCGGATCAAAGAGCCTTTGAGAGCACGAACCGAAAACTTTCGGATGAGGAACGGCGCAGACGAAGAGAAATTTTTGAAGTGCAACTCCTTCGGATGCGTGATTTCAAAGATGGTGCGATAGCTCAGGGAGATCTTTCGGACTATGCCTTGCACTTTTTCCTGATGCTGTCCCTTTATGAACTTCGCGTCGTGACCCCACGCCCGTTGCTGAAGCTCTTTGCCGAGGACGTCATGGGGCCTGTCAGTGCGGATTTTTATCAAGCCTATGGCGTCCTGCCGGAGACGGTGATGCATTTCTCGGATCTGGATCAGGACGCCGACCCCAGCCTTTTGGAGAAAAAAATTGTCTTCGGCGGAAAGTACGGGGAAGTGTACAATGCCCAGCGCCTGCGGGATGAGGAGCGGGAAAAGCAGAAAGTTCAGAAGAAGCCCCCTTCTCCTCTCATGGATTCTCCAATTCTAAAGAACCTGCTGTCTTTTTACGACCGGCTGACCCTGGACTCCTTCGAGGCGGATCAGAGGGCGGCGGAAAAGGAGGGCATCCTGGAAGCCCAGAAACGCCCCCTGACGGACGAGGTGAAACGAAGCCGCCTGGAGCATTTCGAGGAAGAAAAACGTGACATGGAGGCCCTGCGCAAGGAACTTCTGGCACAGCCGCCCAAGACGAAGGAGGAACTGCTTCTCTGGGTGTCGCGCACGTTGGGAACGCTGCGGGTGGTGACGCCCCGTCCACTCCTTAAGTTCCTGGCCGAGGAGGTCATGGAACCCCTCTGTGGGGATCTGCATCGCCAATGGGGCATTCTTCCGGGAGAACTGAACGATTATTCCGACCTGAACCTCCAAATGCAACCGATAGGCCCTACATTGGACACGCCCTGGCGTACCTTCCTGGGATCCATAGGAACCCTTCGAGCCTGGGAGCTCACGAGGACGCTCGTCGCGTCGGGGCGCTACAGGGAGCCCTACAGATTTTTCCAGGATCCCCGCCGCTCGGTGAGGGAGGTTTTCCTCACGCCCTATCATCTCAGAGAGTTTTCCTACCTGCCTCTCGAATGCAAAAAGAGGAGGGACTGGCTGGTCTATTACTTCGACGAGCTTCGGAAGGCCGGACAGAAAGAGCTGATCGGGGAGCTGGAACAGGACGTGCTGGATCATTTTTACAATGAAGGGTTGTTGCGCCTCCATTACCTTGCCCTTGCGATCAAGAGGATGTATTTCTACAGAGACTGGAAATCCTTTCCGGAGGTGAACGAGGATCTGAGCGAGGCCTGCAAGAAGATCATCCATGACAAATATAAACGTATCACTCCCTATCGCGCTAAGGACAAAGCCTGGTTCAGCGAGGTCATCACGCTCGAAAAACCCGTTTTCAAATATCCGTCCTCTGATTCTCGGGTTCTCCCTCCCCTTTGTAGCGATGAGTATTCCTATTTTTTCAACAAACTCTGGTGAAGGAGGGTTTGTTATGAATTGGATTCGCAGATTTATGGTGATGTTATCCGTATTTCTTTTGATCGCGGGGTTCCCGACGCTGGCCCGCGCAGCATGGGTCTCGGAGGGGAAGGCACGCAGCGTTGCGGCAAGGTGGCTGAAGGAAAGCCCCGCGCCCATGGGAGAGCTCTTGGGGACGCGGATTCGTGAGCTGACCCGTTACTCTGGGAAGCAACACGGTGATCCGGGGTACTATGTGGCTTTTTTGGACCCCAAGGGCTGGTTGATCATCCCCGGGGATGACACTTTTGAGCCTGTCCTTGCTTTTGGGGCAGACTTTCTGCCCCCGGATCGTTACGAGCGCAGCCCCCTGTACTTTCTTCTGCGGATAGAATCTCCAACTCAGAAAACAGTACTTTCCACTTCAGAACGAATTGATCGAGCCGCTAAAAGCATTGAAACGGAACCCATGAGGGACAGAAGATGGCAGGCCTTAGGCGGAGAAAACGTCATAGCCAGCTCGACGCACTGCGCCGTTCCGGCCTCCAAATCGTCGGACGGGGGACGTGATGGAAACGGCAACCTCCATGGCCTCGAGGAGAAACCTACGCTGTAGGGCAGCGCGAAAGTGGGCTTGGGGCCGTGAGGCCTTTCATCCCATAGGAGGTGTATCGATGATGCGGGGAGCTCGTTGTGTTTTGGCTGCATGCCTGTTGCTGGTGTTTTGGCTTTTCCCCTTCGACCGCCGTGCCGGGGGCGGGGAGGCGAAGGACGGCACGGGCTGGAACGACGGAGAGATGCCGCCGGTCTTCAACCCCTACGTGGAGGACGAGGCGGAGGAGACGGACGAGACGCGGGTGGTCCTGTTCGAGGGCGTGTCCCGGGACATTCCGGCCTACGTCCTCGACGGCCTCCGCAGGCAGGGCGGTTCTTTGGATGCCGCCATCCGGGATTACTTCGACGCCAGGCGTTTCGACACGCTTTTCACCCCCACGGGGCTTCTGTCCCTTTGCCATGGTAAAGATCCGGAGGATAAGATAATAGCGAGAATAGCGAGCCCCGAAAAGGACCCGAAGCTTTGGCATACTGTAAAGCTTTGGGCGTGCGCTCATCTGCCCGACTTCTTCGACCATTTCTCCCGCGCCCGCCGGCTCGACGCGCTGCGCCTGGAGTACCTGCGCCGCATGGAGGAGCGCCGCCTCATGGCGGAGCTGGGGGTGGAGATGGAACAGGGAGAGGAAAGCCCGGAGCGGGATCCCCTGTATCGGCTGGGTGAAGCGGATGCAAAGGGCTACTACGACGAAAAGGGGGAGGCCTTACAGGAACTGAGGGAGATGAGGCGTCATTGGCCCGGTCGAGAATATGCCTTGAGCGTTCGTGCCCTTGATTCTCCTGTTCCACTGAAATTGACGGAACGCGATAAACGGATGGCGAACAGCTCCAAGGAGATCGTACGGGTCGCTGCAAATTACTGGGACATTCCCGAAGGAGCTTCGTGGGACGTCTGGCCGCAGTACGTTTGGGAGAAGGAGCGGAAAATGCGGTCCATGGAGGGGGAGGCCTTGAGCAGCCCGACGCATCTGCTATTTCTCGTCGAGACCGGGACGCTCCTTCGATCCTTCGCACCGGAGGAGGCGTATCGGTGCATGAGCGTGGCCTGGGTGCGTCAGTGCCAGGCGCACCGTGAGCTTTCGGCCCGTATCGTGGAGATTCTGCGCCGTTCCGGCCTTCGTGAAGACTATGCACGGTCCGTTCGGAGATGGAAGAAGGGCGCTTCTTCCCCTGCAAGCCGTCTCGGTGCTTTTGTCAAACCCAGCAAAGTCTTTGATGAGATATTCGATAAAACAGTTAAGATTCGATCTCGGGTTGATTTTTGAATGAATAACGAGGAAGAAGAAAGAAGAAGGGGGATGGAGTGATGAGGAAGATTCTGAGAGGTTTGTGTGCCGTGGCTTTTGTCTGCATTCTGTTGATCCCTGGAGGAGACGATAAGGCCTGGGGGGCGTTTGTGAACATACGTCAGGCGAGGAATGTCGCCACCAGCTGGATACTCAAGGACTCCAACCCGATGAAAAACGGGATGGGGCACAAGGTAAGAGAGGTACTTGTCTACAGCGGAGGCATTCATGGGAACCCCGGCTACTATGTCGCCCTTATGGAGCCCGCCGGCTGGATGATCATCCCGGCCGACGATGCCTTCGAGCCCATCTTGGCCTTTGGAAACGACCTTATGACGCGGGAAGCCTACGAGCAATCCCCGCTGTTCCGCCTGGTGCGGGTCGACGCCCCAAGGCTCCATCAAAGAGCGACGGCAACCTCCAGGCCTATAGGAGGGGAGGATATCCCCGAGGCAAAGCGCCTGGAGCGAGAAGATCGTTGGAACTATCTGGCCCGAACCGCCATCAGTGGCGGACGGTTGGTATTTCTTCTCAGGGAGGGCGGAGTCCGGCAAGATCACTACCAAAAGGATTCTTTCGCGGACACCGTCATCCCCCCCCTTCTGGACGGCAACCGATGGGAACAGGGGACTCTAAAACAATACAAGGATAACGGCTTTACGGGAAAACAAATCTCTTTTTACGATGCCCATACAGAATGGGGCGGACGCCATTACCTCGTGGGCTGCACTGCGCTGTGCGCGGGGAAACTGCTGCATCATTTCCGGTTCGGGCAGCCGGACACGGGAACTGCCGTCGAAATACAGGTCGACGGTCAACCCCTCGAAGCGACACCCATGGGGGGAACGAGACCGGACGGTTCTTATCGCTGGGACATCATGGTCACCTCCCCGGACTACGACGTTTGGAAGCCACTGCTGGAGAGCCAGAATCCTGAGGCCTTGGCGGCCCGAGACGAGATTGCGCGGCTTCTGTACGATTGCGGGGTTTTGTTGGGTTCCCACTACCAGTGGAACAATGCACTAGACGCTCCGTTGGAAACGACAATTCAGGGAGAGAGGCTCGACCCCATGCTGGTTGGGATAGGGTACAGAGTGGACAGCTTCACATACGACAGGCTGGCTCATTTCGCATCCTCGGACTTCGATGCCTTTGGCGCCTTGGCAAAGACCAATTTAAATTTCGACATGCCCTTTATCCTTCTTGGAGAGATGGATATCAGTGCTCTTGTGGGCAGCCAGGATCCCGTTTGGGCAGGGCATAGCTTTATCGTTGACGGTTATGGGTACGACTCCTATAAGCCCTTTTATGGGGGAAAGATCGCTTATTACCACGCAAAGTGGGATCTGGATTATATAAAAAGCTTTTGGGATATGCGCGGGCTCTGGTTCGACCTGTCCAGGGATACGGTCAAATTATTGTTCGGCCCCCTCCGCAATATCATTCTGACGGCTAATATCGCACCCCAACACCACCTGTCTCCCCTCCGGGAATTGCTGGGGGGGCGGATATGGGTAGGAGAGACTCCCTTTGCCGGGGTCAGCGTCGACATCGAGATGAAGGACGGTGGCAATGCCTCCGGAACGCCTCAGATATTCTCCTCGATCACAGGGGAAAAGGGGACGTTCGTCCTGCCGATCTCCCCAGGGCTGAAGGCTGCGTCCGTCAAGCTCACTTCCAATACGATGACGATGAAACTGGACAACGCAGACATCCTGCCCCTGATTCAGAAAAACGTCAAAGAGCAGGAGCTTGAGTGCGAGACCACAATTGATAGTTTGGATGTTCTCAAGGGGACAGGGGTTCGTGCACAGGTCGGCAACCGCTGGTGGGGGGACATCGTTCTGGAGCAGGCGCTGGTGTCCGGCGTGACGGACACCATGAAGAAAGGTGTGTCCCGCTTCAACGTCCCGATGCCGTCGGCCTTCCCCAAGCAGGCGTTGAATTGGGACTTCCGCGGGCTCTCGGCGGTCTACGTCTCCGCCTTCCCCTACTCGCACCTGGCCTATCAGGCCTGGTTCGGACAGTTCTTCAACAAGCTCGCCGAGTTCGTCCACAACGGGGGGACCGCCTATATCGAGGCCGACTCCTGGATGGCCGCCGCGCTCATCGCCAGACGTGCGGGCGTGAACCTCACGTTCTACGACGCCTCGGAGCTCCCCCTCTATTACGGCGGAGACATCAGAAAGATATTCCCCAAGGGGGATCTGAGGTCCGCCGTGGGCAAGGACTGGGTTTCCATTCCCTACAAGCCCTACGAGGTGGGTTCCGGCGGCCCCCTCATCAAGACCCTGGACGGGACGAGGCTGCTCTCCACCGTGGAGGTGACGCTTTTCACCGGCCAGGACGCCTACACAAGGATCTATCCCGCCGCGGTGTCCTTCCCCTACGGTCAGGGCATGGTCTATTACACCGGTTTTCCCGTTCCGGACATCCCGTCGGCCGCATCCGCGGCTCTGAGGCGGAACAACCGCGCTCCCTCCCCGGCAGGAGCTGTGGCGGAGTGGTTCCTGTCCAAGCCTCTGGCGAACGCGGAGCGCATGTCGGCCATGCGGAGCGCGGGCATCCCCAACGCGAAGATCGTGGGGCGTTCGGACGGCACGGTGTCGCGCGCAAAGTCCCTTGGCGTTCTTGTGGAGCTTCCGGCCAGCGAGGACGTGACGGTGGCCGCGCAGATGTCTCGGCTGGGGATGAAGGGCGCGGGGTCCGTCTCTTCGGACGCCGCGTCGCGCCGATGGACGGCCTCTCTGTCGGCTCCCGACGGCCGTGTGCACGCCGTTCGGACGACGAGCGGAGACGTGCTTTCCTTCTCGGTCGTCTCCGGGGACAACGTCGGCGGGGAGTGGCTGGTCCGCCTGGATGCGTCGTCGGGCTACCCCGAGGGGAACCTTTTTGTGGTCACGGCTGCACTGGGGTTGAAACATCTGGGCGGAACGCCCGGCAGCGGTGACGTACATCCGGATGTCCCGGTGACGGGCCTGCGTGTGGAGCCGGAGTCCGCGGACCTGAAGGTGGGTGAAAGGCTGAGCCTGAGGGCCGTCCTGAGCCCGTCGAACGCCTCGGACAAGCGCGTGGTCTGGTCCGTCTCCAATCCTTCGGTCGTCTCTGCGGACGCCTCCGGCAACGTTCTGGCCCTGTCGGAGGGCGTCGCGCTGGTGCGGGCCGTCTGCTCCGTGACGGTCAGGAAGAAGAGCGGGGGCGGCGGAACGCCCGAGGAGCAGGCCTGGTACCGCGAGCGTTATCCGGGTCGCAACGTCATGATCGCGCCGGACGGCGACAGCGAGCTGCTCGGTACGGACGGGTCGGACGTCCTGGTCGGGAACGGCGGCGACAACTGGCTGGAGGGCAAGGAGGGCGACGACGTCTACGTCCAGAACCTGGGTGGCGGGCACGACACGATCTCCAACCGGAGCGGCGGGGCGAACGACGTGGACGAACTGCACTTCGGCCCCGGTATCATCCCGGAGACGGTGCGTCCCCACCGTAAGGCCGGCGACCTGGTCTTCTCGCTGCCCGACGAGAGGGGCGAGGAGTCGTCCAGCACGACCGTCGAGGACTGGTATCGGGACGCGGGGGCGCGCCTGGACCGGATCGTCTTCATGGACGGCACGGTCTGGAGTGCGGAGGACGCGGAGAGACGTGCGGAGCAGCCGCCCGTGGCGCAGAAGGGCGGCAGCGGTGTGGACCGTATGAAGACGCGCAGCGGGAAGAAGGACACGGTCGTCCTCTACGGCATGGAGGGGGACGACCGCCTGAAGAACGGCAAGGGGGACGACGTGTTCGTCGGGGGTCCCGGCGACGACTTCATCCAGTCCTGGAGCCTTCTGGGGGGCAGGTCGCACAAGACCTTCCTCTGGAACCGCGGGGACGGTCACGACACGGTGGACTTCTACTTCTTCGGGCAAAAGACGGGCCAGCGCCGCGGCTTTCTGCGCCTGGGCCTTGGGATAGTGCCGGGCGAGGTGAGTCTGGAGCGCCGCGGGAGCGGAGTGAAGGTGAACCTGCCGGGAGGGAGCGTGACGTTCCGGAAGGCGCGCTGGTTCACGGGATTCCACCACCCGGACGCGATCGTCTTTGCGGACGGCACGACCTGGCGCTGGAAGGACGTCGCCCCCAAATAAACGCAGGCTTATGGCCGGAAAAATCAGAGTGGGTGAATTTGCGCGACGACATCGATCTTGACACTCGCGAAAGAACGTAATAAAATCTGCTGAATCAAAAAAGCGTGAGGCACATCGGTCGTGGAGGAGGAATACGTTATGGCTGCAGTTCAGACGGTTTTATCGTGCGCTCTTCATGCCGGACGGTTCTCCTTTACCGGCGCGGATCCTCTTCAGGGGATCTGCGCGGGGCACGCATGATCTGAACCGTCAGCATTCACGCGCCGCGTAAATTCCATTGAAGCAGGGTCCGCAGTTTTCGAGCGGGCCCTGCTTTTTTGTTTGTTTTTGTGTTCGGCCTTTGGAGAAGCGGAATAGACCATGGAAGGGGAATGAGGCAGATGGGGAAGAAGTATTACAGGGAGGACGTCGAATGCGCTCCGCGCGGGGAGATATCGAAATGGCAGAGCGAAGGCCTCGTCAAGAGCGTCAGGAACGCCTATGAGAACTCCGGGTACTACCGGGAGAAGATGAGGGTGCACGGGGTGAAGCCCTCCGACATCAACGGCATCGAGGACATCGGCAGGCTGCCGTTCGTCTCGAAGGACGACCTGCGCGAGGCCTATCCCTACGGTCTGCTCTGCCGCCCGCTCTCCGAGTGCGTGCGCATCCACTCGACGAGCGGTACGACCGGCAAGCGCGTCATCGCGTTCTACACCCGGCGCGACATCGACGTATGGGAGGACTGCTGCGCGCGCGCCATCGCCGCGGCCGGCGGAACGGCGGACGACGTCGTGCAGGTCGCCTACGGCTACGGGCTCTTTACCGGCGGCGCGGGGCTCAACGGCGGCTCGCACAAGCTCGGCTCGCTGACGCTGCCCATGTCCTCCGGCTCGACCGATCGCCAGATCCAGTTCATGCAGGATCTGGGAACGACGATTCTCTGCTGCACTCCGTCGTACGCCGCGTACCTCGGCGAGACGGTCGCCGAAAGGGGCCTCAAGGGGACCCTGAAACTGAAGGCCGGCATCTTCGGGGCGGAGGCCTGGAGCGAGGAGATGCGGCGGGACATCGAGGAGAAGCTCGGCATCAAGGCCTACGACATCTACGGCCTGACCGAGCTCGAGGGGCCCGGCGTCAGCTACGAATGCGAGGAGCAGCGCGGCATGCACGTCTGCGAGGATCAGTTCATCGCGGAGATCGTGGACCCGGATACGGGCTCGCCGATGCCGGACGGCGAGAAGGGGGAGCTGGTCTTCACGTCGCTCAACAAAGAGGCGTTCCCGATGATTCGGTACCGCACGCGCGACATCTGCGTGCTTTCGCGTGAGAAATGCTCCTGCGGACGCACCCACGTGCGCATGCAGAAGCCGATGGGGCGCAGCGACGACATGCTCATCATCAAGGGCGTCAACGTCTTCCCGTCGCAGATCGAGACGGTGCTGATCAACAACGGCTACTCGCCGAACTACCAGCTTGTGGTCGACCGGGTCAACAACGCCGATACGCTGGAGATCAACGTCGAAATGAATCAGGAGATGTTCAGCGACACGCTTGGCGAGATATCGGCGCACGAAAAGAAGCTTGTGGGCGCGCTGAGGGGCTTTCTTGGGATCTACGCGAAGGTGCGCCTCGTCTCGCCCAAGAGCATCGAACGCAGCGAGGGCAAGGCGAAGCGCGTGATCGACAGGCGAAAATTATATTAAAATTCGGGGAGGAGACCATCATGAAGGGGGAAAAGACAATGGCGGTCAAACAGATTTCCGTCTTTTTGGAGAACAGGCCGGGCAAGCTGGCGGAGTTCGTGGAACTTCTGAGGGGGCACGGAATCGATATGCGGGCCCTCTCCGTTGCGGAGGCGGCAGACTTCGGCGTCCTGCGCACGATAGTCAGCGACCCCGAAAAGGCGCAGCGCGTCCTCGCCAAGGCCGGGTTCATCTCGGCGGTGACCCCGGTGCTTGCGGTCGCCGTGTCCGACGAACCGGGCGCTCTTTACAACATCCTCGAGATACTGAAGGGCGCCGAGATCAATCTCGAGTACTGCTATGCGTTCACCACGCGCAAAGATGAGGGCGCGTACATGGTCTTCCGCGTCGCCGACGACCGCATCCCCGAGACCGCCGAGCTTCTGGGGCGAAACGGGATAAGGACGATCGCCCAGGAGGACATTTACGGCCTGTAGGGGGAGGCGGCAGCGACATCGGCGTTTTCGGCGATCGCCGGGGAAACGCCGAAAAACGGGCTTCCTCAGCTCAGGTCGAGGTATCCCTCGCGGATCGCGTAGCGGGTCAGCTCGGCCATGCTGTTGCATCCCACCTTGTCCATGATGCGCCGCCGGTGCGTGTCGACGGTGTTCTTGCTGATGTCGAGCCGCGCGGCGATCTGCTTGGCGTTCAGGCCCTTGACGAGCAGCCTCAGAACATCCCGCTCGCGGTCGGAAAGGGGACAGGCGGACGAGTTCTCCTCCACCTGCAGCAGGCGCAGGTAGTCCTCGATCAACGGGGGCAGTACCGAGGGGGTCAGATAGTACTGCCCCGTCATGACGGCATGAATGGCCTTGTAAAGTTCGTCGGAGGCGCATTCCTTGAGGATGTAGCCCCGGGCCCCGGCCTTGAGGCTCTCGACGATGAGTTCGCGGTCGCTGTGCATGGACAGGACCAGGACCCTGACCTCGGGAAAGTTCTCGCCGATCTGATGGGTCGCGTGTATCCCGTTGAGGCGCGGCATGGTCATGTCCATCACGACGACGTCCGGTTTCATCCGCTCCGTCAGCTCCAGGGCCTCCAGCCCATCCCGGGCCTGTCCGACCAGCTCGATGTCGGAAACCTTGAGGATCAGTTCCTTCAGGCCCTCGAGAAAAAGCTCGTGATCGTCGGCGAGAAGCACGCGGATGCTCATTTGAACCCTCCATTCCTCAGCTTCAGCGGACAGGACATCGCCACGGTCGCGCCTCTGCCCGGTACGGAGACGATCTGAACGCTGCCGCCGATGGCCTGAAGGCGTTCCCGGATGCTGAAGAGGCCGAAGCCCTTCGCGGCTCTGGCGAGGGCGGCGTCCTCCAGGCTGAAGCCCGCATCGAACCCTCGTCCGTCGTCCTCGACGGCGACCATGATCTTTCCCGGGCCGCGATTGACGATGATGGTGACCCGAGCCGCCCCGGAGTGCTTGATCGCGTTGAGCAGCAGCTCGCGGGTCATGCGGTACAGGATGACGCAGATGGCGTCGTCGGCGTTGAACTCCCCGATGGTCCCCCGGGAGCGCAGGCTCCATTTGATGCCCTGCGGTTCGAGCAGGGACTTTGCCAGCGCTTCGAGCGCCGGATTGAGCCCCACCTCCTTGAGGACGGGCGGGCTCAGCTCGAAGATCAGGCTGCGGCTTTGGGAGATGAGGCGCTCGGTGGCGAGGGTCAGCAGCCCGATTTTCCTCCGGACGTCGGGCGGCAGGTCGCGGCCCGCGAGGTCGCGGAGCATTTTGAGCTGGACGACGAGCTCGTAGCCGATGCGGTCGTGGAGGTCCGAGGCGATGGCCCGGCGCGTGTTCTCCTCGCTGAGCGTGAGTTGGGCGGCCAGCGCGCGCAGTTCCTCCTGCTTGCGCTTGAGCGCGTCGTCCGAGGCCTTCCATTCCGTCTTGTCCATGAAGATCACGGCGGCCCGCCTCCGGGGCAGGGGAAAGGCGATCGCCTCGAGGTATCTGCCCGCGTCCCGGCTCTCGCCCTCGCAATGGATCGTGTGTCCCAGACGGAGGCAGTCGACGATGATCCGCGACCAGCATGCCTCCGCCTCCGGCCAGACGTCGAGGAAGTTGCGCCCCACGATGTCCCGCTTTACGATCCTCATCACCCGCTCGTAGGCGGGGTTGACGTCCACGAAGAAGATCCTGTCGGCGTTCGGAACCTCGCGGGACTCGCCCTCGACGCGGTAAAGCGCGATGGGGTCGAACACCCGCTCGAAAAAAATCTGGTACGAAAAACGATCTTCCTGCATCTCGGACCTCCAGGCGATCTTTCGCCGTCGTCTCATCGCTTCCATCATACACCCATCCCTGGCGAATTCAGGACGCAGCCCCGGGCCCCGGCCGTCGTCCGAGGGCCTCCAGCCCGTCTTGTCCATGAGGATCGCGGCGGCCCGCCTCAGGATCCTCCACCGCCTTCTTGACAGACCTCGGGACTTTTTGTTAGAGTTGCCGCGGTTCGATTGCATGCGGGGCCCGACGACGGGACCCGCGGAGAGGAGGATTGCCATGCGTGGGACGGTGACGTGAGCCGTTGCGGACGGTGCACGGGGTGCATTGCGTCGTCGCGCGGCCGCGCATGGAAGGATCCGGACTCTCCCCCCTCTCTTGCCCTAACCCCCTTTCGCGGGTGGGGCTCGCTTGGGCGCATCGCCCGCAGCGGAGATATTTTCCCTTCCATTTTTTCCTGCCTTTTGCTTTCGGCCCGCTGACGGCCCTCCCTTTTTCCTCGCACTGAGACGAACGCCGGAGTCTCCGCGGGTGTCCTTGCCCGTGGAGCGTCGTGAAGGCCGCGCACAGCGTCCGAAAGGTGCCTTGTGCGCTCCTGGTTTTTGTCATAAGGGCAGCCATGATCAAAATACGGGACATCAGAAAATCGTTTGGTTCCCTTGAGGTCCTCAGGGGGATCGATCTGGACGTCGGGGCCGGAGAGGTCATCTCCATCATCGGCCCTTCGGGGACGGGAAAATCCACGTTCCTGAGATGCGTCAATTACCTCGAGGAGCCCGAGGAGGGCACGATCGTCTTCGACGACGGCAAGGTCTTCGACTTCTCGCAGCTCGGAGGGGAGCTCGTCTATGAGCTTCGTTCCCACAGCTCCATGGTCTTTCAGAATTTTTCCCTGTTCGCGAATCTGACGGCGGGGGAGAATATCGCCCTGCACCTTCGGAAGGTCAAGAAGTGGAGGGGGGACGAGGTGGAGGAGCGTGTCGCCGGGCTCCTGCGGACCATGGGGCTGGAGGACAAGAGGGACAATTACCCGCGCCAGTTGTCCGGAGGGCAGCAGCAGCGCATCGCGATAGCTCGGGCGATGGCGATCGAACCGGAGATCATGCTGTTTGACGAGCCCACGTCGTCCCTGGATCCGGAGCTCGTCAAATACGTCCTGGGAGTCATCCGGAAGCTGGCGGAGGGCAACCAGACCATGCTGATCGTAACGCACGAGATGAAGTTCGCCCAGGAGGTCTCGGACCGGGTGGTCTTCATGGAGGGAGGGAGGATTCTGGAGGAAGGAGATCCCAAGGACATTTTCGAGCGCCCGAGGCACGACAGGATCAAGGAATTTCTGGATTTGGTGAGGGAGAGTTGAAGTGAACATGAAGAAGACAGCGTTGGTGCTATCCGTTCTGGCCGTATTTTTTGCTTCGTGCGCTTATGGGGCCCCGTCGGAGAAGAGGACGTTGAGGGTGGGCATGGACGGGTCGACGTCCGGCTTTTCGGTCCTGAACGACAAGGGAGAGCTGGAGGGCTTCGAGGTCGACGTCTGGAGGGAGATCGCCAAGAGGAACGGCTGCGAGGTCAAGTTCGAGCAGATGCCGTTCTCGAGCCTGCTGGGGATGATCTCGGACGGGCGCCTGGATACGGTCGCCAACACGTTGGCCCCCACGGAGAAGCGGAAGGAGACCTACAACTTCAGCATCCCCTACCTCTATGACGAGCAGAACCTGATGTCGGCCCCCTCGGTGCAGGCCAAGACGTTCAAGGACCTCGACGGGATGAGCATCGGGATGGTCCCCGGCTCCGTCGACGAGGAGTTCGTCGAAAAGATCCAGAGGGAGAACAACATCACGGTCAAGAAGGTCTATTTCGACGATACCGCCATACAGGATGTCGTGATGGGGAAGGTCGACGCCTGCGTTCAGTCCCAGACCATCGCCATCGAGGCCATTCAGCGCTTCGGGGCGGACAAGATCAAGGTGCTGATCGGCAGCGGGATCTATTTCGAGAGCGCCTATCCCTTCGCCAAGACCCCCGAGGGCGACGCCTTGAGGGAGATGACCGACAAGACGCTCACGGCCATGAAGGAGGACGGAACCCTCAAGAGCATTTCCGAGAAGTGGTTCGACTTCGACTTTACCGTCAAGCACTGAGGCCCCGGCCCGAGGGGACCGAAGCATGGATCTCGACTTCGTGGTTCAGGTTTTTCTGAGGATGCTGCCGGCCCTGCCCAGGACGCTTTTCATCACCGTTGTGCCGTTTGTCGCGGCCCTCTTCCTGGGGTTGCTGGTGACCCTTCCGATCGTCTACAGGATCCCGATCCTGAGGTCGTTCTGCAGTCTCTATGTCTCCTTTTTTCGCGGCACGCCGTTCATCGGTCAGCTCTTCATGATCTATTTCGGCCTGCCGAGGATGTTCGAGTCCCTGGCCGCCATGGACAAGTTCGAGGGCTTCATGCTGACCATGGCGCTCAACTCGAGCGCCTATCTGAGCGAGATCATCCGGGGGGCCTTTTTGGCCGTGGACCGAGGCCAGATCGAGGCGGCAAAGTCGATCAACCTGAGGCGCATGCAGACGCTGAGGCTGATCGTCATCCCTCAGGCGATCCCCGTGGCCGTGCCCGGCATCGTCAATATCCTGATCGACGCCATAAAGGGATCCTCGCTGGCCTTCACGATAGGAATTCTGGACATCACCGCAGTCGCCAAGATACAGGCCGGCATCACCTTCCGCTATTTCGAGGCCTACATGTCGATGGTCCTGATGTACTGGCTCATCGTCCTGGTCCTGGAGCGGCTCCAGAAAAGATACGAGAGCGGTCTCAGGCCCGCTGCCGCGTGAGGATCGGGACGCCGCCTGCGCTGCGGGCGTCGGAACTCCGGTGCGCGTCTGCGTCTGCGGCGTCCTTTCGAGGCGTTCGCGCGTCGTTCCCTGGCACGCGGACCGAGCAAGAACCGGTCGATGGACACGACGGAGGGAGACCCCTCCGGTTTTCGGGAGAGTGACGTTCTGTGAAAAAAGACTGGAGTGGCGCGGATGCGCCGGACGGCAAGGACGTCTTGCGCAATCTGACGCGTGAACGGCTGCTTGAACTGGAGAGCGCTCCAAGGACACGGGCGCGTATCCTCTTCGACTATCTCGTTTGTTTCCTTCCCGTTTTGGCCGGCTGCCTGGCCTTGGCGGAATATCTGTTTGTCCCCAACCTCAAGGGAAACGACAGCACCGCCACCTACGCCTGGTTTCTCGCGGCGCTGATCCTGATGTCGCTGGCCGCCTTCGCCGCGGCCTTCCGATCCCGCCGAATCCTGTACCGCCTGCGTTTCAAGGCGCCCTTCTACGCGTTCGTCTTCGTTCTCCTGGCGGGGTACGATATCCTGACCCTCAAACGAGGGATCCTGATGCTGCCCTATTTCCCCTGGGTGGACTCGATCCTCAACGCTGCGTGGCAGGACAAGGCCTATCTGTTCGACTGCACGCTCAACTCCCTGCTGCTGCTCTTCAGCGGCTATTTCGTCGGGGCGGTTCTGGGGCTGATCACTGGGGTGGCGTGCGGCTACAACCGCGGCATCGACTACTGGATCGCGCCGTTCATGAAATTGCTGGGGGCCATTCCCTCCGCCACGTGGATCCCCGTCGTCATGGTCGTCGCCTCCTCGCTCTTTGCGGGGAGCGTGTTCATCATCGCCCTGGGGGTTTGGTATTCCCTGACCATCGCGACCATAACGGGCATTCGTACCATCGATCGCTCCTTTTACGAGGCGGCCAAAACGCTTGGGGCGAGGCCCAGCCAGCTGGTCCTCAACGTGGCGCTGCCCTTCGCCCTTCCCAACATCCTTCAGGGGCTCACCCAGGGAATGAGCTCCGCCTGTATGGCCCTCATCGTGGCCGAGATGGTCGGGGTGGAGTCCGGGCTCGGCTGGTACGTCACGTGGCAGAAAAGCTGGGCGCAGTACGGCAAGATGTATGCCGCCATCATCGTTCTCTGCATCGTTTTTGTGTCCGTCAACTGGGGGCTGAACCGGATCAGGGGTTATCTTTTGCGTTGGCAGGAAGGGGTGGTGCGGTAATGTCCGGCCTCGATGCGACGGTTTCGGGAGGAAACTTGCTTCGGCTGCAAAACGTCTATAAAAGTTTTGCACGGACCGATGCAAACGACGTGACCCATGCCCTCAGCGCCATCGATCTGAAGGTGGAGGACGGGGAATTCGTGTCGATTGTGGGCCCGTCCGGCTGCGGCAAATCCACGATCCTGCGGCTCGTCGCCGGCTTGATCGTTCCGACGAGCGGAACGCTGACCCTCAACGGGGTTCCCATCACGAAGCCGGATCCCGAACGGGGGATGGTCTTTCAGAGGCCGACCCTCTTTCCCTGGCTCACCGTGGAGCAGAACCTGAATTTCAGTCCGCGGATGTTGAAGCGGGGGAACGCGATGAAGGAGGAGGCGGAGCGACTGCTGGATTTGGCGGGCCTGGCGGAGTTTCGGAACGATTTTCCCCATCAGCTCTCGGGCGGCATGGCCCAGAGGCTGGCCCTGATCCGGACGATGATCAACAATCCGAAGGTCTTTCTGCTCGACGAACCCCTGGGGGCGCTCGACGCCTTTACCCGTATGCACATGCAGGACGAATTGCTGGGGCTGTGGCAGCGTTCGGGGCACATGATGCTCATGGTTACCCACGACATCGACGAGGCCCTGTACCTGGGAACCCGGGTTGTCGTGATGGCTCCGCGGCCGGGGCGTATCCGGGTGGATATCTCGAACACGATGCCCTATCCGCGCAACCGGACGAGCGCCGCGTTCCTGCAATACAGGAAGGAGGTTCTGGAGATGCTCGACTTCGGGCATGCCGAGGCCGGTTGAGCCCGGGCAGTCGGGCCGGGATGGAGAGGACGCGAGGACCTTGCGTCAAAAACATGAAAGTTGGAGGGGTCACGATGAAGAGGAAGGGGTATGTTGTGCTGTTTTGTGCGATCGCTTTTTTTGTGTCCTGCGCCGCGGCTTTTGCCATGACGCCGGAGGAGGAGGATGCCGCCTGGAAGAAGGAACCTGCCTACGGAAAGACCATCCGCATCGGGTACAACGGCGGGCTGTGCCTGGGGACCTTCGGTATCGCCCAGATGAAGGGGTTCTACGAGGCCGAAGGACTGAAGACCGAGATCACCCGTTATCAGGGAGGCAGCAGCGCTCAGGGAGACGCCATCGGTACGGGCAAGATCGACGTGGCGGGCGACCACATTGCAACCCTGCTGATCCCGGCGGTCAATGGGGTCCGCATGAAGTTCACCTCGGGCATCCACACCGGCTGCAAATCGCTGTGCGTGCTGAACGAGGGGCCGATCAAGAGCACCAAGGACCTTGTCGGCAAGACCATCTCGGTTCCGGATGGCATCGGTGCCTCCGACCAGAACATCACCATGCGCCTGCTGAGCCGTGACGGTATCGACCCCGTCAAGGACGTCAAGTACAAGGTGGCCGATGCCGGAGCCTCGGTGCTGGCCCTTCAAAAGGGGGAAATTCACGCCGCTCTGCTGAGCGATCAGTTTATCCAGAAATTCCTGGACGACGGAACGCTGCGAGTCGTCAGGACCATCACGCACGACCCCGATTTCAAGGACGAGTGCTGCTGCATTCACGCCGTCAATCTGGACCTCTACGAGAACAACCCCATTACGGTTAAAAAGCTGACCCGTGCCCATGAAAAGGCCAAGGAATGGATCATGAACAACCGCGAGGAGGCCGTCCGGGTTTTGCAGGAAAACAATTGGGCCTCCGGAGAGCGCGAGCTAGTCCAGAAGATCTTCGATACTTTCAACTACTCCATGAGCGACGCGGCTACCGAGGATACTCTGGTCAAGGTCATCGAGGACTACAAGGTCTACGGTTTGCTCGATAAATCCGTGGAGACCCGGGAAATTCTGAACAAGGTGTGGGACCCGGTGCTCGGGGACAAATGATTGTTCGAACAGGGACGGGAACCGTTTCAGGGTTCCCGTCCCTTTGGAGATGACCTGGCGCCGCCGGCGATGCGACGGACAGCGTCGTGCGGACGTTTGACGCGTGTGGTATTTTAAGATGCGCTGAAGCATCTCGTTGACGGGCCGATGGAGGGCTTGAGGTCTTTTGCCCCGGCAATCCGGATGGGCTCGAGTCGGATTTTCTGCATTTTCTGCGTGGGGAGAGGGAGGCTCCGGCGGATTGGGGGCCGGACGAACCCTCTCCCCCGATCCGGGGCCGGGTGACTGTGGTGACGACCAAAAACAACGACCTCTCGCGGGATTGCTTCCTGCGGGTGGAGGGGCTTTCCAAAAAATACGGCAATGTCATGGCGCTGCGAGACGTCGGACTCGAGATCCCGGCGCGTGGGATCGTCGGGCTGATCGGGGACAACGGAGCGGGGAAGTCCACCCTGCTCAAATGTCTTTCGGGCACGATCGCCCCCGACGGAGGGCGCATCGAGATCGGCGGCAGAAGCTTTGCCGGCCTGACCCCCAGAGAGTCCCTTTCCTGCGGCATCGCCGCCGTCTATCAGGATCTGGCCCTTGTCGACGAGCTCGATGCGGCCTCCAATATCTTCCTTGGGATGGAGCCCCTTCGGCTGGGCTTCATCCTCGATCGCGGGCGCATGTATCGGGAGGCCGTTGCGGTCTTGGACTCCCTGGGCATCGCCCTGCCCTCCGTGCGCGTCGACGCCGGGCGGCTGTCGGGAGGTCAGCGTCAGGCCATCGCCATCGCTCGGGCGGTCGTCCGAGGCTCCCGTTCGGGCGGGCGGGGACTGATCCTTTTCGACGAGCCCACCGCGGCCATGGGGGTGCGCGAGAGCGCGGCAATCCTGGGCATCCTGTCCGGGCTTCGGGAGCGGGGCTACGGCCTGCTCTGCATCTCTCACAACATTCCTCAGATTTTTGATCTCGCCGACCGGATCTGCGTCATGAGGGCCGGGGAAGTCGTCTGGATGGGGGATAAAGCCGCCACCTCCGTCGAGAGAGTCCTTTCCCTGCTCTCCGGGGTGCGAGCCGATGTTTAAGTCGCGGGGGCGGAATTTCTGGCTCGTCCTGAGCCTTGCCGTCTTTGTGACGTTCTTTTCCGTCTGGTCGCCCCATTTCGCCGACCTGGAAAACATGCTCGGCATCCTCGACCAGAGCAGCATCAACATCGTCGTCGCCGTTGGCATGACGCTGGTCGTCGCCTCCGCCGGCATCGATCTGTCGGTCGGGGCCGGCGTGGCGATGGTCGGCGTCCTGATGGCGGCCCTCTTGAAGGAGGGCCTGGCGCCGTCGGCTGCGATCGGTGCGGGGCTGCTCGCCGGCGGGCTGATCGGCGTCCTGAACGCCTTTTTGATCGTCAAGGTCCGGGTCACCCCGTTCATGGCGACGCTCACCATGATGAATCTGGTGGCCGGGGCGACGCTGATCCTCACGCAGGGCATCCCGATCTACGGCTTCTCCCCGGAGTTCGCCTGGATCGGCCGGGGCAAGCCGGGGGGCGTTCCCGTTTCGGTCTGGATCGCGGGGGGCGTTTTTCTGGCCGGTTTCTGCATCGTGCGCTTCACCCGTCTCGGGCTCTATGCCCTGGCCCTGGGCAGCAACGAGGAGGCGCTTCGGCGTGTCGGCGTCCCCACGGGCCTCTATAAAGGGGCTCTGTACGCGCTGTCCGGGGTCGGGGCGGCGGCGGCCTCCGTCGTGCTGACCGCCAAGCTGAACAGCGCCGAGCCGCTGGCCGGGGCGATGGTGGAGATGAACGCGATCGCGACCGTGATTTTGGGGGGAACCGGCATCCGCGGCGGCCGCGCGAACATGGTGGGGACGCTGCTGGCGGGGCTGATCCTGGGGGTCCTGAGGAACGGCCTGGTCCTGGTGGGGGTCTCCTCCTACTATCAGCAGTTCGCTACCGGGATCATCATTCTGGTCGCCATCGTCGTCTCGGAGGTGAGGAGAAGAGGGGAGTGACCGCGGTCGGTTGTGGGCGATGAAACGCGGTTTCTCCGTGCGGCCCTCTGCGGACGCCGGGGAGATGCTTGGAGAAGTTCGCCTGTGAAGGCGACGAATGGAGAAAGGGATGAGGTGTGCATGAAAAAGTATGTGGGTGGAATCGTGTCGGCCGTTCTTTTTGCCTGTATGGTCCTTCCGGCCCTGGCTGCGGACCTGAACCCGATGGTGGCGAGATCCGTCGAAACCGTGGAATCGCAGCTGGGGGATCTCTCGAAGATCGCCGGCGGCAAAAAGATCGGCGTGCTGGTCATCACTCTGGCCAACCCCTATTGGACCGAGATGAAAAAGCGCTACGAGGAGTGGGCCCATCAGATGGGGGTGACGGTGGAGATCCTCGCCGCCCCGACGGAGGGGGACCTGAAATCCCAGCTGGACACCCTGGAGACGATGGTGGCCAAGGGGTACGACGCGATCGTCGTGACGCCCATGGACCCCTTCAACCTGATCCCCGGCATTCTGAAGGCGAATGAAAAGGGGATCCCCATCGTCTGTTCCGGACCTGCCGTCGACGCCAAGGCGCTGAAGGACGCGGGCGGGCATCTGGACGGCTGGATCAGCGCCACGTTCCTGGACCAGGGGCGCCTTGCGGCGGAGGATATGGTCGAAAAGCTCGGGGAGGCCGGCGGCTCCGTCGCGATCATCGAGGGCATTCCGGGCGCGGGGCAGAGCGAGGCCCGCAAGAGGGGCGCGAGCGAGGTTTTCGAAAAGGCTCCCCAAGTCTCGATCGTCTCCGTGCAGCCGGGGAAGTGGAACCGCAACCTGGCGTTCGACATCGCCACGGGGCTGATCAAGGCCAACCCCGGGCTGAGGGGGATCTACTGCGCCAACGACGTCATGGCGCTGGCCGCGGCCGACGCCCTGCTGGCGGCGGGAAAGCGCGAAGGGGTCCTGATCTACGGGACGGACTTCATCCCGGAGGCCCGGGAGGCGATACGCGCGAGGAAGCTCCAGGGGTCGACCACCTTCTCTCAAGCGGCCTGGACCCGGGGCGCGCTCGTCTTCGCGCTGAAGCTGGCGTCGAAGGCGTCCGACCTGCCCGATCGGCTGGACATCCCCATTTTATTGGCGACGCCCGACAACATCTCCGATTTCGACGGCTGGAAGTGACGGATGAAGGCGCGCGACCGGTCCGGAAAACACAGAGTCGGCGTCCTGCTCTGCGATACCGAAAACCCCTTCTGGAGGACGAAGATCGAACTTTACGGGGCGTTGGCGGATTCCTACGGCTTTGACGTCAGTTTCCGGGCGGCCGAGGACCCGAAAGATCCCGAGGGGCAGTGCCGCGAGCTGTCTGCGATGAGGGACGAGGCGTACGACGCCGTCATCCTCAATCCTCTGACGGAGCGGAACCTGCTTCCCGCCCTGGCCGGCCTGCCCTTTCCCGTCTTCGACGTGGGGCCGAAGTGCGACCCCGAAAGGACGGCGGGGATCGCGGACTACTTTCCCCTCACGGCCGCGGATTTCGAGGAGCAGGGACATCTGGCGGGGCGGGCTTTGGTCTCCGCCTCGGAGCCCGACGGCGAGTCCTGGGCGGTGATTTTGGGGGGATTCTGCGATGCCAGGCACTCCTCGATGCGCTGTCGCGGCGCCCTCAGGGCCTTTCGCAAGGCCTTTGCTCCCCGGCACATCGTCACGGTCCACGCGGACTTCGACCGCGGCGAGGCCCGCAGGGCCGCGAGGGCGCTCCTGCCCAGGCTGGACGTCCGGGCCGTATTCTGTGCCAACGACCTGATGGCCCTGGGCGTACTGGACGCCCTTTCGGAGTCCCCCGGCGCTTCCGTGCCGGTGGGCGGCGTGGACGCCATTCCCGAGGCGTTGGAGGCTCTGCGGGACGGCAGGCTGTTTTGCACGGTGAGCCTCCCTCACGAGGAGGTCGTGCGCGGCGTTTATCGGGCCGTCGCCGAGCGGCTGGCGGGAGCTCCGGTCTCCGGGGGGCCCCTGGGGCGGTCCGTACTTTTGAGGAGGTCCTGAATGACCGGGGATCGGGAACTGAACGAAGCGGGGTACCGCGCTTCGGAGGCGCGTTTTGTCTGCGTCCGGCTCCTGCCGGGGCAGGAGTTGGTCCGCGCTCTGCGGCGCGTCGCGGCGGAGACGGGCCTGCGGGCGGGGTACGTCGCCGGGGCGGTCGGCAGCCTGTCGCAGGCGAACCTGCGCTTTGCCGGCCGGCCGGAGGGCTGCGTCCTCACGGGATGCTTCGAGGTGGTCTCCCTGATCGGGACGCTGGATGCGGAGGGGGAGCACCTCCACATGGCCGTATCCGACCCGGAGGGCAGGATGACGGGCGGGCACGTCCTGGAGGGGTGCATCGTCCGGACGACCATGGAGCTCGTGATCGGGCACTTGACGGGGGTTCGGTTCTCGCGGAGCCCTTGTCCGCTCTCGGGGTACGAGGAGCTTCGGGTGGACGGAATCGAATAGCCGGGGGAAGGCCGCGGCGCGGTTCCGCGTTTTTGGGATTGGGGATCTGCCCCCGTCCGATGGGGCGCGCGTTTCGTGCGCCCGTCAAAAATCATGAGAGCACGAAATGAAAGGGGAATTTTGTGGAGATGAAGAACAAGACGTTGGTCCTCATGGCGGTCTGTATTGCGGTGAACATCGGTTTGGGGCAGGTCGTCTCGGCCTTGAAGCTGCCCATTTTCCTGGACGCCATCGGGACGCTCCTCGCGGCCCTGCTGATGGGGCCTTGGGTCGGCATGGCTACGGGGCTCTTCACGAATTTGATCTGGGGGCTCTTCTCCGGGCCCGTCGCGGCGGCCTTCGCACCGGTCTCCATGGTCATCGGCCTATCCGCGGGCTGGCTGAACCGCCGCGGCATGTTCCGCTCCCTGCCCCTGGCGATCGTCTCCGGCGTCGTCGTCACGGTCTGTGTGACCCTGGTGGCCACGCCGATCCGGACCTATCTTTTCGGGGGCGTCACGGGGACCGGGGCGGATTTCTTCGTCGCCTACCTGAACGCGGTGGGCAGGAAACTCCTCGAGTCGGTCGCCTGGTCGGTGGCCGGGACGAACCTGATCGACAAGGTCGTCAGCTGCGTGATCGCCTGGGCCCTGGTGAAGCAGCTGCCCCAGAGGATCAAGGCTCAGTTCCCCGATGCGGGAAAAGTGGCCTGATTCCGTCCCTCTCCCCCTCGCAGGCAAGGTGTGCGGGCGCGGTTCCGCGTAGGGCCCTGCCGGATCTCGGATGAAGCGATTTTCGCCCTTCGCGGGGCTTTCCGCCCGCGTGGCTTTTTTCCTTTGGCTGGCCTGGGTCGGGGGCTCCATGCTGCTCCCGGCCCGCCCCTTCATGCCGTTTATGGCCGCACTCCCCTTGGCGGTGCTGCTGGCGTGGCCTCGAGGGAGACGGCGCCTGAAGGCCGTCGCCGGGCTGATGGTGCCTCTGGGGCTGGGGTTCTGGGTGATTCACGGCGGGGCCTTCGCCTCCTGGGTCGGCGGCCCCGCCGTGGGGGTGCCGGGGAGGGCCCTTTGGGCGTTCGGACTGTGGCTGCGCATCCTCTCCGTCGTCTCGGCCAGCCAGGTCTGGATGGAGTGCGTGCCGGTGCGCGTGCTGGTGCGGGAGCTCCTCTCGGGACCGTTGCCCGTGGGGATCGCCTTTCTGCTGGCGAGCCCGCTTCTGCTGGCCGAACAGATCCGGGCGCGCCTGACCCTGATCCGTGAGGCCCAGCTGGCCCGCGGCGTGCCGCTTCGCGGAGGCCTGCGCGAGCGGCTCTCCTCCCTGAGCGCCCTGATCTTTCCCCTGGTCCTGGGCCTTTTGAACGACCTTCCCGCCCGAAGCGCGGCGCTGGATATGAAGGCGTTCAAGCTCCGTCCCTACCGCAGCAGTCTTTACGGGCCCCCCAGGGACCGCCCCTCCGCGTCCGACGGGGGGAGCGGCGGCGCGGCTCCGGGCGGGCCGGCCGTGGAAATCCGCGGCGGGGCCTTTTCGCCTCCGGGGGGCGGCGAGCCCCTGCTGAGGATCCCCCGATTCCGTCTCGGGCCCGGGGCCTGGGCGCTGATCCAGGGAGGAAACGGCAGCGGAAAGTCGACCCTGGCCATGATTTTGTCCGGCGGCGTGCCCGAACACCGGCCGGGCGGGCTGGAGGGGGATTTTTTCGTCTCGGGCGAGCCGGTCCGTTCCCGAAGTTCCCTCCATTGGTCGCCCCGCGTCCAGTTCGTCCAGCAGGATCCCCGGATCTGCTTTTCGGGATGCACGTTCACCGTCGGGGAGGAGGTCGCCTTCGGCCCGGAGAACCTCGCGCTTTGCCGGCCGGAGATCCGGGAGAGGGTCGAGGAGGCCCTTGCCGTGGCCGGGATCGCGCATCTTGAGGATCGTCTGCTGGTGCATCTCTCGGGGGGCGAGGCGCAAAAGGTCCTCCTGGCCGCCGCCCTGGCCATGCGCCCGCGGCTCCTGCTCCTCGACGAGGCGTTCAGCCGGGTCCGGGCCGGGGATATCCCCGTGATCGCCGGTCGGATGCGCGCCTGGGGCGTCAGGCACGGCGTCTCCGTCGTCCTGTTCGAGCGGAAGGGGCTGCCCATGGTGCCCTTCTGCGACACTTTCGCCCGCCTGGAGGAGGGGCTTCTGCTCTGCGGCTCCGAGGCCGATGCTCGGGCCCTGGCCGAACGGGCGGCGTGCCCCGCCTCTCCGAGGGATCGGAGCGTCGGGGAGGCGTCGTCCCGGGAGGGGGCGTCCCCCGTGCTGGAGATCCGGGGCGTGCGTTTCGGGTGGGAGGGGGCGGAGACCCTGCTGCTCGATGGGCTGAACGAGCGTATCGCCGGGGGGGAACGGGTGGCCCTGACCGGGGCCAACGGGGCGGGCAAGTCCACCCTGCTGCGTCTCTGCGGCGGCCTGCTGACGCCCGCGGAGGGCGATGTCCGCCTGGGCGGCCGGAAGGTCGCGGACATGGATCCCCGGCAGCGGGCGTCCAGGATAGGTTTTCTCTTCCAGGACCCCGAACGCCAGCTCTTTCGGGCGACGGTCGAGGATGAATTGCTGTTTGCCCTGCGGGACGAGCGCTGTTCGGCGGACGAAAAACACGCCCGGATCGAGGGGGCCCTGAACGTCACGGGGCTGAAGGGCAAGGGAAAAAGTCACCCGTTCGACCTGAACTCCGCCGAGCGCCGGATGGTGGCCCTGGCCACCCTGTCCGTCCGCAAGCTGGACCTGATTCTGCTCGACGAGCCGACGCGGGAGCTCGACGACCGATGGCTGGACGTGTTTTTGGGGTGGCTCGAGGTGCAGGACGCGGGCCTTCTGGCCGTCAGCCACGACCTCGATCTGGCCGCGAATCGCTTTGACCGCGTCTGGAGGCTGGAGGAGGGCGTCCTGCGATGAGGTGCGTGCCTGAAGAACGCACCGGTCGGATGGGGGCCGCGTTGGGGGGCCCTCCCTTTCGTGCGGGTTTTTTCGTTTTGAACGAATATTTGGGGGGCGATACGTCCACAATAAAAAAGTAACGCTATAATAAAAAAGTCAAACCGTTTTTGTCGGCGGAGCATGATCGTCAGGGGGGTGCCTTCATGGCCTTTACAGTCGCCATTCGGAACCGGAAAAAATACGTCACCAGCGAGACCCCGATCAACGGACACAACGTTCTGGCGGAGCTGGGGCCGGAATATGGCGGAGACGTCATTGCATGGCGGGTCAACAACTATATCCGCCCCTTGGAATGGGTCGTGGAGGATGACGCCGTCGTGGACTTCATCCCGGTGTCCTCGCCCGATGGCCTGCGGATCTATCGGCGTTCCCTGGACTTCCTCCTGGTCATCGCCTGCGGCAAGGTCCTCGGGCGCAAGGCCATTTTGAGGCATTCCATAGGGGAGGGGCACTACTGGGAGTTCGAGGACGGAGCGGTCACGCAGGCCGACGTCTACAAGCTGCATGCGGCGATGAGCGAGATGGTGCGCCAGGACATTCCCATCTGCCGGAAGAGCCTGCCGATCGACAAGGCCAGGCGCATCTTCGAGGAACAGGGGGAGCCGGAGATTGCGGAGCTGTTCGTCAGGGCCAATATGGACCCCGTCGAGGTCTACCGCTGCGGCGAGCGTTTCGGCTATTTCTGCGGTACCATGGCCCCCTCGACGGGGCTGCTCAAAACCTTCGACATCGTCCTCTTCGCGCACGGGATGGTGCTTCAGTTCCCCACGGCGGATTCGCCCGGCGGGATTCCGCCGTTTTGTGCCGAGCCCTCGCTGGGCAACGTCTTTATCGAGTACGCGCACTGGCTGAAGGTGCTGAACCTGAACTACCTCAGCAGCCTCCATCGGTGCGTGGCGGACGGCAAGGTCCAGGAGCTGGTCCTGATCTCCGAGGCCTTCTATTCTCAGCGTCTGAGCCGGATTGCCGAGGAGATCGCCTCGCGCCCCGGCCTCAAGGTGGTCACCATTGCGGGGCCCTCGGGATCGGGCAAGACGACCTTCTCCGAACGCCTCAAAATCCAGCTCATCGTCTGCGGCAAGAACCCCGTCACCCTGCCGATGGACAATTATTTCGTGAACCGGACCCAGACTCCCCGCGACGAGAACGGCGAGTACGACTACGAGCGCCTGGATGCCCTGGACCTGGATTTGCTGGAGGACAACCTGACGCACATCCTCGCGGGCGAGGAGGTCGTCACGCCGCGCTTCGACTTCATCAAGGGCGAGAAGCAGCCGGGCAAGGTCGTCAGGCTGGGGCCCTCGGACATCCTCATCATGGAGGGGATCCACGGCCTGAACGACCGCATCGTGTCCATGCTGCCCGAGGGGTCCCGCTACGGCGTCTTCGTCTCGCCGCTCACGGGCATCTGCATCGATCCCCACAACCGTACGAGTACGGGGGACAATCGGCTGCTGCGCCGCATCGTCCGGGACTACCGCACGCGGGGCAAGTCCGCACAGGTGACCCTCGAGATCTATCCCAAGGTCATGCGGGGCTCGATGCGCTACATCTTCCCCTACCAGAGCCGGGCGGACGTCATATTCAACTCCTCCCTGCCCTACGAGCTCGGGGTGCTGAAGAGCTACGTCGAGCCGCTGCTGCACACGGTGGACGATCGTTCCGAGGTGTTCTCCGAGGCTCTGCGGCTGCTCAACATCCTTCGCTTCGTGCCTTCCGTCCACGTGGACGGGATCCCCAACAACTCGGTGATACGGGAGTTCATCGGCGGCAGCTGTCTGGACGTGTGAGGCGCCGGAGGCGTGAAATCCGTTCCGCGGCGGTCATACCGCGGATGTTCCGAGGACGTGCCATAGATGCGTTGAGGGATCGGGGGAGAGGGGTGCGCGGTCGACGCTCCCCCTGGGGTGAGTGTGAGGGAAAGGAGTGTCCTGCATGTCGTTTCTGGAACGTCAGTTCAAGATCACTGCTGTGGGCAGCTCGGTCAAGACCGAGATTCTGTCCGGGATAACCACGTTCGTCACCATGTCCTACATCATCTTCGTCAATCCGGGCATCCTGTCCAAGACCGGTATGGACTTCAATGCCCTGGTCGTGGCGACCTGCGCCTCGGCTGCCTTGGCGACATTCCTCATGGCGTTCCTGGCCAACTATCCGATCGGCCTTGCGCCCGGCATGGGGCTCAACGCGTTCTTCGCCTTCTCCGTGGTCCTGGGGATGCAGATCGACTGGCGTGTGGCCCTGACCGCGGTCTTCGTCGAGGGCGTGATCTTCATCCTGCTGACCCTGACCAGGCTGCGCGAGATGGTGGTCAATACCATCCCGAAGTCGCTCAAGATCGGCATCTCCGGCGGCATAGGGCTCTTCATCGCCTTCATCGGTCTTCAGGGGGCGGGGATCGTCGTCAAAAACGATGCGACTCTGGTCTCCCTCGGCCATCTGAAGGGCAACCTGCCCGCGCTGCTGGCCCTGCTCGGCCTGCTGCTGATGGCGGTGCTCCATGCCTACAGGGTGACGGGGGCCCTCCTGATCGGGATCCTGGCGGTGACGGCCGCAGCCGTCGGGCTGGATCTCGTGCCCCTTCCGGAGTCCTTCGTGTCGCACCCGCCGTCGATCGCCCCGATCTTCGGACAGCTCGACTTCTCCATGCTGGGCCAGCCCAATTTCTGGATCGTCGTGTTCACCTTCTTCTTCGTCGACTTCTTCGATACGGTCGGGACTCTGGTGGGCGTCTGCAACCGCAGCGGGCTCCTGGACGAGAAGGGGAACCTGCCCAACGCGCGGGGCGCACTGCTGGCCGATGCGATCGGCACGACGGCCGGCGCCCTTCTGGGAACTTCGACCGTCACCTCCTATGTCGAGAGCGCCAGCGGCATCGCCCAGGGCGGCCGCACGGGGCTCAGCGCCCTGGTTACGGGCGTACTCTTCCTGGTCGCGCTGTTCTTCACGCCGATCGTGGGGATCGTCCCCCCCTATGCGACCGCTCCGGCCCTGATCCTCGTCGGGGTCTACATGATCATGGGGATTCGCGACCTGAACTTCGACGAGTGGACGGAGCTCGTTCCGGCCCTCCTGGGCTTTATCCTGATGCCCCTGTCCTACAGCATCGCCATCGGAATCGAGTTCGCCATCGTCTCCTACGTCCTGATCAAGCTGCTGAGCGGCAAGTCGAAGGACGTGAGCTGGCTCATGGCCGTCCTGGCCGTCATCTTCATCCTCAAGGAAGCCCTGTATTAGACGAGACTCGACGGCCCCGTCCCGGAACTGCCTTCCGGGACGGGGCTTCCTTTTTCGGGAGGATCGGAGCTTCCCTTAATCCGGGTCCCGTTGTATGCTTTAGGAGAAAACCATTGCCGGGGAGGGCGCCCTCTCCGGGAGGACACAAGGGAGTTGGAGAAAGCCCGTGCGAGACCACAGAGTTTCTGGCGTCCGTTTCTCGTCGCTGTCGGATTTCCTGATCCGAACCGCGGGGGAGGACCATGAATTTCTTCCGGAGGAGGACCTGGGCCGCTTTCCCGTGGTCTGCTGCGGCATGGCCAATGGGGCTGGCGGGTGGATTCTCCTGGGCGCGGCGTGGGGTGAGGACGAGCCCGAGGTGCTGGGGCTGGACGATCCCGTCGGTATGGAGCGGCGCCTGAGGGCGCTCCTGGCCGGGGAACGCAGGATCAGCGCGGACACCGTGGGAGCCTTTTCCATCGTCGGCGAGGCGGGAACTACCCTTATGGCCGTCCGGGTGGAGCCGGCGGAGTGGCATCGTCGCCCCGTCTGCGTGGGGGGCGACTACACCCGTGGGGTCTACCGCCGTATCGAGGGCGTGGACGTCGCCTCCGGCCTGAGGGCCCGTTTTCGCCTTGCCCTGGATGCCCTGGAGCGCCTGCGCAGCGACGGGGTCGTGCCGGGGCTGGCCGCTTCGGACCTTCACGAGGAGAGCTCCGCCTCGTTTAGGGAGGCGGTAGTCGCCCGGCGTCCGGAGTGGGGTGCTCTGTCGGAGGAGGCCTTTCTGTCCCGAACCCTGGTCCTGAGCGACGGGGGGATCACTCGGGCCGGCCATCTCCTGCTGGGGAAAAAAAGCACGCGGGTGCGGGCCCTGTTCCGGGACGCTTCGGGGAATGAGGACATCTTCGAGGTCCGCAACCTCTGGAGGGCCTATGCGGATCTGTTGCCCCGGTTCTGCGAGGGGCTCTCGGCCGCCTGTGCCGCGGCGTTTCGGGAGTGCTTCGTCAACGCGCTGGTCCACGCCGAGCACGACGAGGGCGCCGTTCGGTTGACGGGATGCGGCGACAGGGTACGCATCGAGAATCCCGGCCTTTCCCGGGCCTTTTCCCAGGGGGAGAGCCTCTGCCGGAACGTCCGACTGATGCGCATGTTCCGGCTGGCGGGTGCGGCCGCCGGAGAGGGGAAAGGCCTTGCTGCCGTTCGCGCCTATCAGCCCGGTTTCGAGCTGCACCAGGACCCGCTGGAGCTCGCGACGGCCGCGGAGCTCCGGCTCGAGCGTCTTCCCGTTCCCGACCCGGCAAGAACCCCGTTGCCGGTGGTCTCCCTTGTGTCGTGCGGCGCTCCCTCCGTGGAGGAGGCTGTGGCGCGTGAGAGCGCGGCGGTCCCGCCCGTCGCGTCCGCGTCCGATTTTCTGGTCGTTTCGGCGGCCCCGGCGGAGGAAGCTCCGGACGGGGACGGCAACCCCGGTGGGACGACGCCCGATGCTCCGCCTCCGGAAGATGGCCTCCCTCCGAATCTGGAACCCTCGGCCGGCAGGGCCTTTGTCTTCGGAAGCGCGGCCCAGGAACTGGAGTTGGCCGTCGCCGAGATCCGACGGCAGTGGATGGAGGCGTTTTCCTCCGGCTCCGCGGAGCCCGGGACCGAGGGAGGGGGGGCGCCATGACCGAGGGGATGCCGATCGGCTCCCGTATGGCCGGGGCGCTGTCGGTCGGGGGGATACGGGAGATCATGGCTCGGGCAGAGGCCCTGGAGCGGTCGGGCAGGCACGTCATTCATCTGGAGATCGGCCGTCCCGACTACGACTCCCCCCCCTGCGCCAAGCGCGCTGCGGCGCGGGCTCTGGAGGAAGGGCGGGTGCATTACACCGAGAATGCGGGCATCCCCGAGCTGCGCCGTGCCATCGCGGAGGACCGCAACCGCCGGTACGGGACCGGTGTGACGGGGGACGACATTGTCGTGACCGCCGGGGCGACCGAGGCCCTGGCAACGGCGTTCCTGACCCTGCTGGATCCGGGCGACGAGGTGATCGTCCCGACCCCGTTTTTCCCCGCCTACTCGCTCCAGGCAGCCCTTGCGGGCGGCGTGGTGCGCGAATTGCCGTGCCGTTTCGAGGAGGGGTTTCGCCCGTCGGCGGCGGCGTTGGAGGCGGCGGTCACGCCGCGCACCAGATTGTTGCTGCTCAACAGTCCGAACAACCCTTCCGGAACGGTCCTGAACCGGTCCGAGCTGGAGGCCGTCGCCGACGTGGCGCGCCGCCACGACCTATGGGTGCTCAGCGACGAGTGCTACGAACGGTTTCTTTATGAAGGGGAGCCCCTGACCGTCTCCGCCCTGCCCGATATGGCGAGGCGAACGGTTGTGGTGAGCGCGGCCTCCAAGACCTTCTCCATGACGGGCTGGCGCGTCGGGTGGCTGGTGCTGCCGCCCGAGGTGCGTCCCTACATGAACAAATGCCACCAGCACCTCACCTCCTGTGCCGCGTCCTTCGCCCAGTTCGGCGTGGCCGAGGCCCTGAGGTCCGCCGAGGGGGACGTGCGCCGTATGATCGAGGGCTATCGCGAGCGGCGCGACGTCTTTGCGGATGGGCTTGGGCGTGTGGAGGGCGTGGATCTTCATGTTCCCCAGGGGGCGTTTTACGTCCTCCTCCACGTGGGGCGTCTCACGAAGGCGTGGGGCCTGACGGCCGCAGAGCTGGCGGGGTGGCTGCTGGAGGAGGCGGGGGTGGCCTCCGTCCCGGGCGAGCCCTTCCGTGCCCCCGGCGACTTCCTCCGTATGGCGTTCTGCCGGCCGGCGGACGAGCTGCGCGAGGCCGCCCGACGGATCGAGCGGGCCGTCCGATCGAGGGGCGGGCTTTGACTCGCCCTTAAGGCCGCCTCCGGCAAGGGACCCGAGGGGGGCGCAGGTAGTTTTGCCTATCGTGCTTTCCGTGAAATATCCCTACGGCTATTTGATGGGGAACTTTATCATGTTTTCCAGTTTTTGACTTGATTCATGTGTTGGCATATGGACGATAGAATACGGATGCGAAAGGGAGTTTGGGCTATGAAGAGGACAACGGGATTGGTGCAGGTTCTCGTGGTGTTCGTGCTGTGCCTGGCGGGCATGGCGGGCGCCGCCGATGCGATGGAATACAAGGGGTACATCAACAAAACATTCGGCTACAGTCTGGAGTACCCGGATATCTTCTTCGATGGGACTTTTGAGGAGAACGGCAAGGAAGTCGTCATGGAGTCGATCCACAAAAAGTACCATCTGAAGGTCTGGGGACGCGATCTCAAGAAGAAGGAGAACGCCAAGTCCTTGTTCAAGGCCGTGAAGGCGGACTTGGAGAAGGCCGGGAGCACGCCCATCAAGCATTCGGCCGTCTCCGGAAAGAACTCGTTCTCGATCGGCTACACCGATCCGAACGATCCCGATGTGCTGATCGCCCAGTACGGGGTTGTCAAGGGAAAGCGAGCCGCGATCTTTGTCTTCCGTTATCCTCACGACGAGTATGAGGTCTTCCAGGACATCCTGAAGCACATGGGCAAGACCTTCAAGGTCTTTTAGCCTTTGCCGGGAGACGCGTTCGACCGACTCGCGCTGAAAAATCACGAGAAAAGAGGGGGGCCGTCGCAATCGGCCCCCCTCTTTTTTCGTGCCGTCCCCGGGCTGCGCATTTCGAAGCGGCCGGTGTTTTTCACGGCAAGGGCGAGCTTTCGCCCCTACTCCAATTCGGCCTGGATCTCCTCCAGCAGACGATCCACGTCCAGCTTTCCCTCCACGCGTTCGAGCCTGAAGGCGAGTCCGTCCCTGTCCTTGTAGTGCAGGCGTCCGTCGCGAAGGGTCAGTGTCTCCGGGAGATATTCGTCGGTCTCGGCCTTCCGGGTCACCTTCAGCGAGGCCCCCGCGCCGTCCGGCATCCAGGTTCCGCTGAACCAGGCCCCGAAGACGACGGCCTCGAACGTCCCGTCCGCCTCGAGCTGATAATGGGCGCAGAACTTGACCGGGAATCCGTCGAGATGCTCCGTCGTTTCCGGCTGCCCGGGTTCCGTGATGCCGGCCGAGGCCCAGTGCCCGGAGAGGTCCGAGGCGGCCGCGGGAACGGACAGCACCGCCAGAACGGCAAGAACGGCAAGCGCGGTAAAAAGGGTGTTGTGCCTGTATTTCACGATGCGCTCTCCTTTCGATTAAGGAAATAAATGCGGAAAACCATTCCGCGGGAGGCGCGCCGGGGCGGCTCGATCGGGCTGGGCCGCCCGGCGACGTTTCGTCCACGAACCGTCCTTGCCGCCGGTCAATCCGAAAACCACAGGCGGGAGAGATTCTCCGCCACCTTGATCGATCGGGGATTTTCCGTGGACAGCTGTTTGATCCCGGCGTGGAAGCGGTACAGGGCGCCGTTTCCCGCCTTGAATCCGCAGTCGCGGATCTGGCCTCCGCCGGCCATGTTGAGCAGCTTCATCGGTTTCGTCAAGTCGTTCGCCCCCATCAGATCCAGGTCGTCGCCCACGAAATTGAACCCCTCGAGACCGCACAGTACGCATTTCCACTGTCCCAGCTTCGCCTTTATCGGACCGCCGTTTTTCAGAACGATGTAGTCGTTTTTGCGTTGGTAGATGACGTAGGGAGAGGTGTTCATCGTCCGCTTCTTGTCGAAGAAATGGCCTCCGTCCTTTACTTTGGAGCACTTGGGAATGGGGGTCCCGACGTTGGAGAGCAGCCTCCAGTTCTGCTGCTGATAAGCCATGTCTTTATTGTTGCCGTTGTTGCCGCCGCCTGAAATATCGTCGGGGTCGAAGGTGAAAAATTGCTTGTCGCACGTGTAGCACTGCCATTCGATGATCGGTATGAACCTCTCGTCGCCCCCGTCCTTTCCCCACGACGTGGACGGAAGGCAAGACGCCGCCGCCAGCACGAGAACAACCAGACAAAGGGTTGAAAGCTTTTTCATCACAGCACCTCCGATCGTAATTTAGGGACCGATTTCGACGGATTTTCCTCCCGCTCGTTCATTTGGGCGTTCCCTGTGCGTCGTAGTCCGCGTCGTGCGCGTTTTTCATGCGGTCGAGCGCGGACTGGGGCGGACGCACCCCCGAATAGGTGCTCGAGTTGTTGATGACGTACCACAGGCCGTCGTACTCCTTCACCCAGACGGGCCTCGGTCTGTCGGCTCCGCCGCTTTTAAGGAAAAGCTTGAGATAGCCGCTTTCCTGCGTCCTCCGGGTCTCCGTGATCGAAAAATCCTCCGGGGACATCCGGTAGTCGTTCTCGGGCGTAGCTCCCGCCGCGAAACTGCGAAAGATGTGCTGCTTGTCCGGGTCCCTCAGGCGCTCGACGAAGGTGCCCAGGGTGTGCGACCGTTCGATCGGCAGGCTCGAGTGCAGGGCGTAGCGCAGCATCTTCGAGCCCTCGTCCCGCGTCGCCTCGTCGATGTAGCAGAACACGGCCTCGAAATAGAGTTTCACAGCGCCCTCCGGCGTCCGGCCCTCCTTCTGGTAGCGCGCCTTGAATTCCCGGTAGTCCCGGGGAAGCGCGGCAAGGGCCTCCTGACAAAACGCCAAGGACAGAAACAGAAGATGGAGAACGAAGGCGGACAGCCATCGCAGATTTCCCTTTCGCATTGCGTCACCTCCAAAAAGGCCTCGAAATACCGTTCGGCGCAGAAGAAAGCGGCGGCATTCCTCTCGTTTCAAATCTCTTGACGCGAGTTTCATTCTTTCGTGATCTTGTAGAATGCGGCGACCTTCTCGGAGATGTCGTGGACTCTTTTCCCCAGGCCCGATACGGCCGATTCGGGGGGCAGTTCGTCTTGAATAAAGCGATTGACGAGGCGCTCCTCTTCGGTGAAGGCCGTCTCTACGGCTTTTTCAAGCCGCGTCATGGTGTCGGAGATCATGCCCATGATGTTCTTCAGCACCTCGTCGTTGCCCTTATAACCCGTCCACACACTGCGGAGTGCGTTGTATTGCTCGACCCATGCCGCGTATTGCGGCAGAAGCACGTCGGCGATCTGTTTTCTCCGTTCGTGCGCCCGCGTCGCGTAAACCTCTATCGCGCAGGCCTGATTGAGGACTTTATAGTCGAGGCGGCCTCCGTATCGCATGTATTTCGCATAGGGGTAGCAATTCAACAGATCGGCCAGGAAATCCTTGCGCGCGTCGCTTCTGCCCGGAGTCCTGTCCGTCAGCCAGTGCCTGGTGGTCAGCCGGGAGTTGTTTTTTATCATATCCTCGGCCTTCTTCACGATGTGGTCGATCAGCTCCAGATCCTGGGACATGTTCTGGAGCCCCAGAAGGCTGGAGCGCCACGTATCGCGAATGAGGCGCAGGTTGCCCAGGATCCCGGCGTGCATGAACAGGAATCGTGTCGTCTGAAGGAAGGACACGCTTCTCGTCCTCAGATTGCGGAAATCCGAGGTGTTCAGGAAGGACAGGCTCGGGTCGTCCTGGGGAACGAACATGAGGCTGTTCAGCTCGCTCGCCAGGGACGCCATCTGATCGGACTTCAGAAGCCCGTAGGAGGACAGGGGGGCCACTTTCGAGGAAAACGCGTCGAGCTGGTTGCATAGGGTTCTTATCTTGTTCTGAAACACGACCTCCGCATCCTTCGAGAAATCGAAACCGGCCTGCGGCTCCGGATTCCCCGGGGCGCCCTCGGCCTGCGCAAGGCAGAACAAAACGATAAGAACCGCGATCGGACGAATCAGGCGAATCTTCATGGGGACCTCCTCAGAAAGGAATATTGTAGCTCTCTACCAGCCACGGGCCTCCGCCCACCCGTATGAGCTGATACTCCTTGGGGGAGCCGTATTGACGTCCGTTCTCGTCCCAGGCCTTGCATTCGATGTAGGCGTACTCCACCTGCGTGCCGCCTATCTGGCGGGCCGTGTTCTTCTGCTCGTCGCTCAGGAAGTAGTCCATGTCCTTGTCTCCCGCGTCGAAGCCCTTGGCGGTCGCGAACCGGGGCTCGCCGAAGGTGACGGCCACATACTCCCTTCGGAAACGCCCCTGATGCAGATCCCAGTGGTAGTTGGCCACCAGATCGTACCCGACGTTCGTCTTGTACAGCTCCGGATTGACGCAGGCCATGTAGAGCTCCCTGTTCTTCTCCTTGATGGCCGCGACGAAGGTCTCCATCACCTGGAGCGGGGTGGCGTTCGCGGGCAGAGCCTTGATGCTGTATGTGCTCTCCCGGATGCTCTTCAGGTCGTTCTCGCCGGCGAAAAGACCGTTCTTCTCGTTGTTCGGGTCGTACCATGCCGTGAGCAGACCCGGGACATGAAGGGCAACAGGGGTGACCTCCCAGCCCACCTGGCTGGCCATCGTCTTCTTCTCCTCGGCCTGGGGAACCTCGTGCAGAATGGCGGTGATCCGGCCCAGAACCGTCCAGCTCTTCACGTCCTCGAGCGCCCCGACCGCCTCGCGGCGGCACCGCTTCATGGCCTCCCAGGGGCCCAGCCACTCCCGTCCGTCGATCCTGACGAACCAGTAGCCCGTGGAGGGCTTGCCCACAAAGATAAACTCGCCCGCGCCCCCCAGAAACTGGTTCTCGGGGAAGCGCACGTCCTGGAGCACCACGAAGGCGCCCTCCAGCTCCTGCAGGCCCACGTAGCTCCAGTCGGGAATCGGGAAGGGGTTTGTGATGACGGAGTCGTAGAGCCTCTCGGCCACGCCGTCGCGCCGTCGGGCCACTTCCCGGGAGTGTTGCTCCTCGAGCTCGTCGAAAAATTTCTTTACCTCCTGCTCCGAGACGGAGGGGCCCTTTTCTCTGGACTCGGGCTGCTTGTCTCCCGCCTCCTTCAGCGTGGCGACCCGCTCCCTCAGCCGCTCGTCCTCCTCCTTGCGGATACGGACGGCCTCCTTGGCCTTCACCTCCGCCTCCGCGAGGAGCTCGGCCCACCTTTTGTCGGCCAGCGCGCCCAGCTTGGCCTGCAGGGTCTTCTCCTGCTCCCGGTAGGCCAGCATCTCGGGCGTGATCGTGACGTGGTCCCCCTGGGTCTTCATCATGGCCTCCCGCATCCGGGCGAAGAGCTCCTGCACCCGCGGGTCGTCGGGATGGCGCTCGTGGAGGGTCCTCACTCGGTTGGCCGCCTCGGTCTTGTTGATGTAGCGGGCCGACGTGCTGCCCCTGAGGTTCGCCACCTCCTGCTCGAACAAATCCACAAAATAGGCGGCGCGGGCGATCTCCCGGCTCAGCGCCCCTGGGTCCACGGCCGCCGCAGACGATGCCTGGGTCGGGAACAGCAGGATGATACAGATGCAAAAACTTGACAGAGCTCGTTTCATATTCCCACAGCCTTTCATCATGTTCCTGGGGCAGTGGCCGGAATGGCCCGCTGCAGAGCGACGGAGGCTTGCCCGATCCAGGTGCTTTTACGTCCTTGCCGCCCTGTTCTTGCGCCCCTTCATGTACAGAAGCCCCATGAGGACCACGGCCGCGCCAAGCAGCGAGCCCGCCAGAAGGGGGCGGAACCGAATCCAGGCGACGGCGATGACCAGCAGCGACCACGCCACTCCCAGCAGAAAGGCCACGATCCCCGTACCCGCTCCGACGATGGTCCCGACGATGGGAATCACGTCCGCGATGACGGACAGAGGACGCAGCACGGCGCCAAGGCCGGCGACGACGACCAGGGTCCCCACGACGCGCAGGATCCAGCCCATGGTGGTGTTCTCGCTCTCCGCCCCGGCGAACATCTTCTCCATGCTCGCCGTGCCCATGTTCAGGCGGCTGAAGGTGTATCCGTTGGAGGCCGTGAACTCCTCGAACGTGTCCCCGGCCACCTGGGCGATGATGGAGACGTCGGCGGGAGGAACCTGAGTGAAGGTGACGCGGACATCGCCGACCTCCGGCGAGCCGGGGTTTTTCCCGAGATAGAGAACGTTGCCCTGAGCGTGGACGTACCGGTCCTGAGGCCGCTCCTGAACCACGCTGGCCGCAGTGTCGGCGGAGACCATGTCCGGAGAGAGCGTTTCGGCCGGAACCGGTATGCTTTCCACCGGCTTGTAGCCTGTCGCGAGCCCCTCGAAGAGCTCCTTTTTCTTTTCGTCGTCCGGCTGGATGTCCAGGGGGACGGCCCCGCCGATGGCGCGTTTCAGGAAATCCGGCAGTTTGTAGGCCCCGAAGGTGACTCGGGGAGCGTAGAGCGTCTCGTTCGTGTACTGTGCCAGAACCTTGTTGCGCATCTGGTATTCCGCATCCCTGAAGCTGTTGGAGTCGACCGGGCTGTTGACCCACTCCCTGGTGTAGGTGTAGGTCGTGACGGTCTCCTCGCCTCCGCCCAGTTTTTTGCGCTTCTCCTGTTTGGAGTGCTCCGTCCACTGATAGTACTCCACCTTGCGGGCAATGTTGATGGCCTTCGCCTGCGCGCCGAAGATGGGGTCCTCCAGTACGTCCTGGGTGTCCGCCCGGCCGGTCGCGTAGACCACCTTGCCCTCCAGGGCGGGGTCCGGTTTCGAGATGTCGCCTGCCCCGACCGCGACGCTGCGGGCCTCGTTGATGGCCCCGCCGGTCTTGACTGTGCGCCCCTCGTTCCAATAGAGCAGGATCGTGCCCAGCGCGATCATGACGAGGCCCGTCAGTATCCCCTTGAACGCGCCGCCCATGCGGCTCCCCCAGCTTCTGTACGTCGTCTCCGTGTAAGCCATGGAATGAATCCTCCTTCTTGTGTTGGAATGCAGAATAACGGTGATCGCCGTTTCGCGCGAGTGCCAGGCCGTGAGGGCCGCCGTGCCGTCCGCAGACCTGCGAAATTTTTTGCCGGCCCTCTCCTATATATTGTGGAGAAAATATGTTGAGTCAATCATCCCAGAAGCCTCCGTCCAACGCAACTACCTTGGCCCCTCTTTGGAGGGTGGTTTTTCCCGTCGTTTCCTTCACGGCATCCGCTTTACGGTGGCCTTGGCGCGCGCTTTACAATTCTCCGGAAATCGTTTATAGTTCAGGAGGTATTACCTTAAAGGTATTACCTATTTGTTCGGAGGGAAAAGGATGTTCGGCAAGATCGAGGTTACGCTGCAATCGAAGCTGCTGCACGAGATGCGCGAGGGGATGTTTCGCCATGCGGAGCGCCTGCCCAGCGAGAACGCTTTGGCCGAGCGGCTGGGCATCAGCCGAACCCAGCTTCGGGACGTCCTGGCGCAGCTCGAGCGGGAGGGGTTCGTCAGCCGCCGTCACGGCGTGGGGACGGTCATCAACCGTCACGTTTTGGCTCTGGCGGTGCGCATGGACCTGGAGGTCGAGTTCCTGGAGATGATCGAGCGCTCGGGCTATCGGCCGGGCGTTTCGCTTCTTGCGACGGAGCGCCGCGCGGCCGATGCCGGCGTGGCGGAGCGCCTGAGGCTGGACGCCGGCGCCGAGGTCCTGCTGAACGCGCGGCTGGTGACGGCGGACGGGCGTCCGGCGATCTATTGTGAGGACTATATCCCCGCCGACCTGCTCCGGGGCGGGCTCCCGGGGCCGGAGGAGCTGGAACGGCCCATCTTTCATTTTCTGAAGATGTATTGCGGGGTCGAGCCCTGCATGGACCTGACGGAGATCCGGGCGACGGTCGCGGAGGGCCGCGTTGCGGAGCTGCTGAAGGTGGAGCGGGGGGCGCCGCTGCTCTACATGGACGAGGTGGACTACGACGTCGCGGGCCGTCCGATCCTGTACGCCCGCCAGCACCATGCCGACGGGATCGTCCGCCACACGCTGATGCGCAAGAAGATATGAACGTAAGGAGCCGATCATGAAAAAAGTTGCCGTAATCCTGGGAAGCGACAGCGACCTGCCGGTGGCGGAGAGGGCGTTTGAGGTGCTGCGCTCGCTGGGCGTTCCCTTCGAGGCGCGCGTGATGTCCGCCCACCGGACGCCCGAGGCCGTGGCCTCGTTCGCGCGCGGGGCGAGGGACGAGGGTTTCGGGGCGGTCGTCGCCCTGGCGGGCAAGGCGGCGCATCTCGCGGGCGCGGTCGCCGCGCATACACGGCTTCCCGTGATCGGAGTTCCGGTCGGGTCCCCGGACCTGGGCGGGCTGGACGCGCTGCTCTCGACCGTCCAGATGCCGTCGGGCGTGCCCGTCGCGGCGGTGGCGATCGACGGGGCGGCCAACGCGGCGTGGCTTGCGGCCCGGATCCTGGCGGTGGAGGATCGGGAGCTGGCCGCGGCCCTCGAGGAGCACGCCGCGGCGACGGCACGGGAGGTCGCCCGGAAGGACGCCGCCCTGCACGAACGCCTGGAGGAGACGCGATAATGGCCGGACGCGAGGATTATGCGCGTTCCGGTGTGGACGTCGAGGCGGGGTACGAGGCGGTCCGGCTCATGGCGGGCTCGATCGCGCGCACCCGCACGCCGGGGGTGCTCTCGGAGCCCGGCGGCTTCGGCGGCGCCTTCGCGCTTCCGTCCGGCCTCCGCGAGCCGGTGCTGGTCAGCGGGACGGACGGGGTCGGGACCAAGCTGAAGCTCGCCTTTCTGACGGGCCGGAACGATACCGTCGGCATCGACTGCGTGGCCATGTGTGTGAACGACATCCTGTGCAGCGGCGCCCGGCCGCTGTTTTTTCTGGACTACATTGCCCTGGGTCGGAACGTCCCGGAGCGGGTGGCGGAGATCGTCTCGGGGGTGGCCGAGGGCTGCGTCCGGGCCGGCTGCGCGCTGATCGGCGGCGAGACCGCGGAGATGCCGGGCTTCTACGCCCCGGACGAGTACGATCTGGCCGGGTTCGCGGTCGGGGTCGCCGAACGTTCCGCGATGCCGGGCCGCGAGCGGGTGCGGGCGGGCGACGTCCTGATCGCCCTTCCGTCCTCCGGCCTGCACTCCAACGGGTTCTCGCTCGTCCGCAAGGTGTTCGGCGTCGAACGGCGGGACCTGAATGCCCGCATCGCGGAGCTGGGGACGACGCTGGGGGAGGCGCTGCTCACCCCCACCCGCATCTACGCCCGCCCCGTCGCCGCCCTGCTGGAGGCGGTGCCGGTCCGCTCCCTGGCCCACATCACGGGCGGAGGTTTCCACGAGAACATCCCGCGCAGCCTGCCTGTGGGGCTGTCGGCCCGGATCGAACGGGCCGCCCTGCGGGTTCCCCCCATCTTCGACCTGCTGAGGCGCGAGGGGGACCTGGACGAGGACTCGATGTTCCGCGTCTTCAACATGGGGGTGGGCATGACCGCGGCGGTCGCCCCGGACGACGTGGACGCGGCCCTGCGGGCGCTGCGGGAGAACGGGGCGGAGGCGTACCCGATCGGTGCGGCCGTCCCCGGGACGGAGGGGGTCGTCCTGTGCTGAGCGCGCGGGTCGCCGTGCTGGCCTCGGGCGGGGGGACGAACCTCCGGGCGCTCCTGGACGCGCAGGACGCGGGACGACTGCAGAGCGGGCGGGTCGTGCTGGTGCTCTCCGACAGGCCCGACGCCCATGCCCTGGAGCGGGCCCGTGCCCGTGGAGTGAGGGCCGAGGCCGTGGAGCCCCGGGGGTTCCCGGACGCGGCTGCGTTCGAGCGGCGCCTGCTGGCGCTCTTGGAGCGGGAGCGGATCGATGTCGTGGTGCTGGCGGGGTTTTTGCGGATTTTGGGCGCGGACTTCGTGGCGCGTTACCGGGGGCGGATCCTGAACGTTCATCCCTCGCTGATCCCGTCCTTCTGCGGGCGCGGGTTCTACGGGCTTCGCGTGCACCGGGCGGCCCTCGCCGCGGGCGTCAAGGTGACCGGCGCGACGGTGCACCTGGTGGACGAGACGCCCGACGGAGGCCCCATCCTGATGCAGCGGGCGGTGGAGGTCCTGCCGGACGACACGCCGGAGGCGCTGCAGCGCCGGGTGATGGAGCAGGCCGAATGGCGCCTGCTGCCCGAGGCGGTCGAAAGGCTCTGCGGGAGCCTCAGGGGCTCTGCCCCTGAGACCCCGCCGAGGGAGCAAGCCCCCTCGGAACCCCTTCTACCTTTCTCGAGGGAGGGCGTTGCCCCCCCCCGAGAAAGGTCAATGGGGGTGCAGGGGGACGAGTTCCCCTGCCAGGGGGTATGGGGGACGGAGTCCCCTGATCCCGTCAGCAGCCCTGCGGCGTTTCTGGGCGGCAACCGATACCCGGGCCGCGGCATCGTCCTGGGCTCGGCTCCGGACGGGGGCGCCGTCCTGGCCTACTTCATCATGGGGCGGAGTGCGCCGAGCCGCGCCCGGGTCTTCGAGCGGTCGGGGGACGACCTCGTGATCCGGCTCCTGGACCCGGGGCGGGTGGCGGACCCCTCGTTGATCCTCTACGCGCCCCTGCGCGTCTGCGGGGAGCACGTCGTCGTGTCGAACGGCGACCAGACGGAGACGATCCATGAGTTCCTGAGCGCCGGCGGCGGCTTCGAGGCGGCCCTGAGGACCCGCAGCCACGAGCCCGACGCGCCGCACCTCACGCCGCGCGTCAGCGGCCTGCTGACCTTCGACGGGGCGGGGGGCTTTTCGTACCGGCTGAGCATCCTCAAGGCGGGGGCAGAGGGAGGCTGCCTCCGGCAGTTCTTCGAATATCGGGCGGTTCCCGGCCTCGGGCACCTCATCCACACCTATGCCGGCGACGGAGACCCCCTGCCGAGCTTCGGGGGCGAGCCCCGCGAAGTGCGGATCGGCTCGGACCTCGATGCCTTCGCCCAGGGGCTCTGGGCCGCGCTCGACGCCGAGAACCGCGTGGCGCTCTACGTCCGCCGTTACGCGGCGGAGGGCTCCGGGTACGAGGACCGGCTTTTCGACAGGCACGGGACGGGAGGGGTAGGACGTTGAAGGAGCTGGAGCTCAAGTATGGATGCAATCCCAATCAGGCCCCGGCGCGGCTCTTCGTGACGGAGGGGAGGCTTCCCTTCGAGGTGCTGAACGGCCGGCCGGGCTACATCAACTTTCTGGACGCCCTGAACGGCTGGCAGCTCGTGCGGGAGCTGCGCCGCACGCTCTCGCTGCCCGCGGCGGCCTCGTTCAAGCACGTCAGCCCCGCGGGCGCGGCGCTGGGATATCCCCTAAGCGAGGGGGAGAAGCGATTGTTCTTTGCTGACCTTCCGGGTCTGGAGGACTCCCCGCTGGCCTGCGCCTACGTTCGGGCGCGGGGGACGGACCGCATGTCCTCGTTCGGGGACTGGGTCGCGCTCAGCGACCCGTGCGATGCGACGACGGCGGCGGTGATCCGCCGCGAGGTGTCGGACGGGATCGTCGCGCCCGGCTACTCCGAGGAGGCTCTGGCGATCCTCGGGGGCAAGCGGGGCGGGGGCTACGCCATCGTGAGGATCGACCCGGACTGGGAGCCCGGACCGACGGAGCGGCGGCAGGTGTTCGGGGTCACGTTCGAGCAGCGGCGCAACGACGCGTCGGTCGATCCCTCGGTCTTCGACAGGCCGGTGACGCGGTGCAAAACCATTCCCGAGTCCGCGCGCCGCGACCTGACCCTGGCGCTGATCGTGCTCAAGTACACGCAGTCCAACTCCGTGTGCTACGCGCAGGGCGGCCAGACCCTGGGGGTCGGCGCGGGGCAGCAGTCGCGCGTGCACTGCACCCGCCTGGCGGGGGACAAGGCGGACATCCGGCTTCTGAGAGGACACCCCAGGGTGCTGGACCTGCCGTTCCGTCCCGATCTGGGCCGGCCGGACCGGGACAACGCGATCGACGTCTACCTCTCCTCCACGCCGGAGGACGTCCTGGGCGAGGGGCTCTGGCCGCGCTGCTTCGTGCGGCGCCCGGAGCCGTTGACGCCCGGGGAGCGGCGCGCCTGGCTGGACGGCGCGACCGGCGTCTCGCTCGCGAGCGACGCCTTCTTCCCCTTCCCGGACAACGTGGAGCGCGCGCGGCGGAGCGGCGTCACGGCCATAGCGCAGCCGGGCGGCTCGATCCGCGATGCCGACGTCGTCGAGGCGTGCGACCGGCACGGGATCGCGATGGTGATGACCGGACAACGGTTGTTCCATCACTGAGTGTTATAGAAGATCATGTCGAACCGAAGGTTTGCGAGGCGGCCAAAGCGAGCCCCGTTTGCGTCGACGCAGCATCCGAGCGGGTCGCCTGCTTGAGGAGGAGCGCGTGATGAACGTCATGGTCGTAGGAGGGGGCGGACGAGAGCACGCCATCGTGGAGAAGCTGGTCCGCAGCCCGCGGATCGGGAGCCTCTGCGTGCTTCCGGGCAACGGGGGCATCGCGGATCTGGCCGAGTGCGTGCCGATACCCGCGACGGACCTCGATTCGATCGTGGCCTTTGCGGCGGAGCGCTCGATCGACTTCGCCGTGGTGGCGCCGGACGACCCTCTGGTGATGGGGCTGGTCGACCGCCTGGAGGCCGTGGGCGTGCGTTGTTTCGGCCCCAATGCCCGGGCTGCGGCCATCGAGGGCAGCAAGGCCTATGCCAAGGACCTGATGCGCCGGTACGGGATTCCGACGGCCCGGTACGAGGTCTTCGACGATGTGGACCGGGCCCTGGAATACGCTGCGTCGGCGAAGGGGCCGATGGTGGTGAAGGCCGACGGGCTCGCGCGGGGAAAGGGCGTCGTGGTGGCGGAGGACGCGGTCCAGGCCGGGGCGGCGATCGTCTCCATCATGCGGGACCGGGTCTTCGGGGCGAGCGGCGAACGGGTCGTCATCGAGGAGAGGCTGAGCGGGCCGGAGGTCTCGGTGCTGGCCTTCACGGACGGACGCACGATCGTTCCGATGGTCTCGTCCATGGACCACAAGCGCGCCTTCGACGGGGACACGGGGCCGAATACGGGCGGGATGGGGGCCGTGGCCCCGAACCCGTACTACGCCCCGGAGATCGCCGACGCCTGCATGGAGCGGATCTTTCGTCCCACGGTCGAGGCGCTGAGGGCCGAGGGGCGCCCGTTCAGGGGATGCCTGTATTTCGGACTGATGCTGACGGAGGAGGGGCCGAAGGTGATCGAGTACAACTGCCGGTTCGGCGATCCGGAGGCCCAGGCGGTGCTGCCGCTTCTGGAGAGCGACCTGTTCGAGATCCTGCTCGCCGTTTCCGGGGAACGTCTGGCGGAGGCGGACGTCCGGTTTGCGGATGGGGCGTCCTGCTGCGTGGTCGTGGCCTCCTCGGGGTACCCCGGTCCCGTCCGGGACGGAATGGAGATTTATGTGGGCGCGGGCCTGCCGCCCGAGACGATCGTCTACCATGCCGGGACGAGGCGGGAGGGCGGACGCCTGAGGACGGCGGGGGGCCGCGTGCTCTCGGTTACGGCGGTCGCTCCGACGGCGGAGGAGGCGCGCGCTCGCGCCTATGCGGCCGTCGGGCTGATCCATTTCGAGGGGGCGCGCTTCCGGAACGATATCGGCATGGCGGGAGGGAGCATTCATGGTTCATAGGCTGTATGTCGAGAGAAAAGCGCCGTTTCAGCAGGAGGCCGAGTCGCTTTGTGCGGAGCTCCGGGATGTCGTCGGGGTTCGGTCGCTGGAGCGGGTGCGGATTCTGAACCGGTACGACGTGGAGGGCGCGGACGACGAGACGCTGCGCGCGTGCCGCCGCGCGGTGTTCGCCGAGCCGCAGACGGACTACCTGCCCAATGGCGTTCCGGAGGGCGTGCGCGTGCTGGCGGTGGAGTTCCTGCCCGGCCAGTACGACCAGCGTGCCGATGCGGCGGAGCAGTGTTTCGAGCTCCTCTCGGGGGGGACGCGCCCGACCGTCCGGACGGCGCGCCTCTATCTTTTGTACGGGGCGCTGGACGACCGGGACTTCATGGCCGTGAAAAAACATCTGGTGAACCCGGTCGAGTGCCGCGAGGCGCAGCTGGAGGAGTACGCAACGCTCGCCGCCGAGCACCCCGTGCCGGCGGACGTCCCCGTGCTGGAGAACTTCCGCGGGTGCGGCGACGCGGAGCTTGGGGCGCTCGTCGCGGAGTACGGGCTGTCCATGACCGCGGACGACCTGAGGTGCTGCCGCGAGCACTTCCGCTCCGAGGGACGGGACCCCACCCTGGCGGAGATCCGCGTGCTGGACACGTACTGGTCGGACCACTGCCGACACTCCACGTTTCTGACGGAGCTCGATTCCGTCGTCATCGAGGACGATCGCATACGTGCGGCCTGGGAGCGCTACCTGGGCGTGAGGCGCGATCTGGGCCGGGAGGGCCCCGTGACCCTGATGGACATGGCGACGATCGGGGCGCGTTGGCTGGGCGCGCGCGGATCGCTGCCCCATCTGTTCGAGTCGGAGGAGGTCAATGCCTGTACCGTCAGGATCCCGGTGGACGTCGACGGTACGGTTCGGCCGTGGCTGCTGCTGTTCAAGAACGAGACGCACAACCACCCAACCGAGATCGAGCCGTTCGGCGGGGCCGCGACCTGCATCGGCGGGGCGATCCGCGACCCGCTCTCCGGCCGTGGCTACGTGTACCAGGCCATGCGGGTCACCGGCGCGTCGGACCCCCGGCGTCCCATCGGGGAGACCCTGCCCGGAAAGCTGCCGCAGCGCACGATCGCGACGGGCGCCGCGGCGGGCTACAGCGCCTACGGCAACCAGATCGGGGTCCCTGCGGGGCTTGTGGACGAGATCTACCACGACGGCTACGCCGCCAAGCGCATGGAGATCGGCGCGGTGATCGCGGCGGTGCCCGAGGAGAACGTGCGGCACGAGCGCCCGGAGCCGGGCGATCGCGTGCTGCTGATCGGCGGGCGGACGGGACGGGACGGGTGCGGCGGCGCGACGGGTTCGTCCCGGGCCCACACGGCGCAGTCGCTCGAGCTTTGTGGGGCCGAGGTGCAGAGGGGCAACGCGCCCGAAGAGCGGAGGCTCCAGCGCCTCTTCCGCAATCCGGAGTTCTCGCGCCTCGTCAGGCGCTGCAACGACTTCGGCGCCGGAGGCGTTTCCGTTGCCGTCGGGGAGCTGTCCGACGGGCTCGACGTCGATCTGGATGCCGTGCCGCTCAAATACGCCGGCCTGGACGGGATCGAGATCGCGATCAGCGAGTCCCAGGAGCGTATGGCCGTCGTCGTGGCCGAGCCGGACGTGGAGCGCGCCGTCGCCCTCGCGGCCGGAGAGGGGGTGCGGGCGGCGGTGGTCGCGCGGGTGTCCGGGGACGGCCGGCTCGTCCTGCGCTGGCGCGGCCGGCGTATCGTCGACCTGCCGCGCTCCTTCATCCGGAGCAACGGGGCCGAACGGCACGCCGAGGCGTTCGTGCCGTGTCCTCGGGCCCACGAGCCGTCCGTCCCCTCCGGCTTCGTTGAGGGGCTCCGGTCGGTCGCGGAGGACCTGAACGTGTGTTCCAAGCGGGGCCTGTGCGAGCGCTTCGACGCCACGGTCGGGGCCAACACAGTCCTGATGCCCTTCGGGGGCCGTCGACAGCGGACGCCCATCCAGGCGATGGTCGCCAAGATCCCCCTGACGGAGGGCGAGACGACGACCTGCTCCGCCATGGCCTGGGGCTTCGATCCGTTCCGGTCCTCGGCCTCGCCCTTCGACGGGGCCTACCTTGCGGTGGTGGAGTCCGTCTGCCGGCTCGCCGCCGTGGGGGCCGACCTCGGCATGTGCCATCTGAGCTTTCAGGAGTATTTCGAGCGCCTGGGGCGCGACCCGAGGCGCTGGGGAAAACCGGTGGCGGCGCTGCTCGGTGCGCTGTCCGCGCAGCTCGATCTGGGCGTGGCGTCGATCGGGGGCAAGGACTCGATGAGCGGCTCCTTCGAGGACCTGGACGTGCCTCCGACCCTGGTCTCCTTCGCCGTGGCCACGGCCGACGCCAGGCGTGTCGTCTCCCCGGAGTTCAAGCGCCCGGGCTCGCGGGTGGTGCTGCTCCGTCCCCGGTATCGTGGCGCGCTGCCCGAGCCGGAGTCGATGCGCGGCCTTCTGGAGCGGGTCGGGGGGCTGATCCGATCGGGGGCGGTGCGGGCCGCCTTCACGCCCACGTTCGGGGGCGCGGCCGCCGCGGTGCTCAAGATGGCGCTCGGGAACGGCCTGGGCTTCGCGTTCGGCGACGGCGTCTCGCTCTCGGAGCTCTTCGGGGCGGACCGCGGCTCGTTCGTGCTGGAGCTCGAGGACGGTGCGGAGCTCGGCGGCGGCTTGGACCGCGTCGAGCTGGGGCGCACGCGGGAGCTCCCCGAGCTCTCGTGGCGCGGGGAGCGCGTCGGCCTGGACCTTCTGGAGTCGGTGTACGAGGAGGTCCTGGAGGGCGTCTACCCGACGCGCTGCCCCTCGAAGCCGGCCTGCGGCGGCGGGATCCCGGACTGCGGCATCGCGGCGCCCGAGCCCTCCCTACCCCTTCCGCGCGTTCCCGTCGGGACGGCTCGGCCCGGGTTCCTGGTCCCCGTCTTCCCGGGGACGAACTGCGAGTACGAGACCGCCCGGGCGGTGGAGCGCGCCGGGGGGCGGGCCGAGGTGACGCTGGTGAACACGTTGTCCCCGGAGGCGATGCGGGCCTCGACGGAGCGGTTTGCGGAGCGCCTCCGCGCATCTCAAGCCCTCCTGATTCCCGGCGGGTTCTCGAACGGCGACGAGCCGGACGGGTCCGGAAAGTTCATCGCCATCTTCCTGCGGAGCCCCGCGGTGCGGGGTGCGGTGGAGGCGCTCCTGAAGGAGCGCGTCGGTCTGATCTGCGGGATCTGCAACGGGTTCCAGGCCCTGATCAGGACGGGGCTCCTCCCGTACGGGCGCATCATGGAGCCCGAGGAGCTGGCGCGTCCGGGCGGGGAGGCGCCGACCCTGACCCTCAACGCGATCGGCCGCCACCAGTCCCGGATGGTCCGGGTCCGCGTGCTCTCCAACCGGTCCCCCTGGCTGGGACGCGTCCGGGTGGGGGACGTGTACACGGTTCCGATCTCCCACGGGGAGGGGCGGTTCGTGTGTTCTCCGGAGCCGCTGAAGCGGCTGGCGGAGTCCGGGCAGGTGGCGACGCAGTACGTGGATCCGGAGGGCCGGCCGACGATGGACATAAGGCACAACCCCAACGGGTCCGACTGGGCGGTGGAGGGGCTGCTTTCGCCCGACGGGCGCGTGTTCGGCCGAATGGGGCACGCGGAGCGCGTCGGTCCGTACCTGTACCGGAACGTCGAGGGCGTCTACGACATGGGGATGTTCGAGTCCGCCGTGGAGCACCTGAGAGGAGAATAGAGGATGCGGAAGGGGACACAGCTGTACGAGGGCAAGGCCAAGAAGGTCTACAGGACGGACGACGAGCGATTCTTCGTCATCGAGTACAAGGACGACGCCACGGCGTTCAACGGGGAGAAGAAGGGCACCGTCGCCGGAAAGGGCGTGGTGAACAACCGGATGAGCAACATCCTGTTCCGCATGCTCGAGTCGCACGGGGTGGAGACGCATTTCGTCGAGGAATTGAACGATCGGGAGACCGTCGTGAAGGCGGTCCGGATCGTCCCGCTGGAGGTCATCGTGCGCAACGTCGCGGCGGGCTCCTTCTCGAGGCGGTTCGGCGTGGAGGAGGGGATGGAGCTGAGGCGCCCCACCCTGGAGTTCTGCCTGAAGGACGACGCGCTGGGCGACCCGATGATCAACGACTCTCAGATCCTGGCGCTGGGGCTGGCGGACGAGGAGGAGCTGAGGACGATGAGCGCCGTGGCGTTGCGGGTCAACGATCTTCTGAAGGACTACTTCTCCGGGATCGGCGTCCGGCTGATCGATTTCAAGATCGAGCTGGGCCGGTACGAGGGGCGGATCGTCCTGGCCGACGAGATCTCGCCGGACACCTGCCGGTTCTGGGACGCCGAGACGAACCGGAAGCTGGACAAGGACCGCTTCCGCCGGGACCTGGGCGAGGTGGAGGAGGTCTACCGGGAGATGCTCGAGAGGGTGAGCCGGTAGCGGGATGGACCGTCTCTGGGAGGACACGCTGCACGAGGAGTGCGGCGTCGTCGGGGTGTATCGGCGGGAGAAGGACGCGTCGGGAGCGGTCTATTACGGACTTTATGCGCTTCAGCACCGGGGACAGGAGAGCGCGGGGATCGCCGTGAACCGGGGCGGGCACATCGAGCCGTACAAGGGGCTCGGTCTGGTGGGCGAGGTCTTTCGCGGGGCCGCGCTCTCGGGGCTCGAGGGAAACATCGCCATCGGCCACGTGCGGTACTCCACCGCGGGCGGTTCGGACGCCCGCAACGCCCAGCCGCTCGTGGCGCGCAGCCGGATGGGGGACATCGCGCTGGCGCACAACGGCAACCTGGTCAACGCGGACAGCATCCAGGAGACCCTGTCGGACGCCGGGGTCCTGTTTCAGACCACCACCGACTCCGAGTCCATCCTGAACCTCATCTGCCAGCATGGGAACACCCGGGGCATCGAGGCGGGCATCCGCAACGCGATGAGCCTGATGAAGGGGGCGTACGTCCTGGTCCTCACGACCGGGGACAAGCTGATCGGGGTTCGGGACCCGCACGGGCTGCACCCGCTGTGCGTCGGCCGGCTCGAGGACGGCTGGGTGCTGGCGTCGGAGAGCTGCGCGCTCGATGCGGTGGGGGCCGAGTTCGTCCGGGACGTGGAGCCGGGCGAAATCGTGATCGTGGACTCCGGAGGATTCCGCGCGCTCGAGCCGGTGCAGTGGTGCCGCAAGAGCCTGTGCGTGTTCGAGCTCATCTACTTCGCGCGTCCGGACAGCGTGGTGGACGGGGTGAGCGTCTACGATTTCCGGCGCCGCGCCGGCGCCCTGCTCGCGGCGCGGAATCCGATCGGGGCGGACATGGTGATGGCCGTGCCCGACTCCGGGGTCCCCGCGGCGATCGGCTACGCCGAGGCGTCGGGGATCCCCTACGGCGAGGGGCTGATCAAGAACAAGTACATCGGCCGGACCTTCATCCAGCCCACGGACGCGATGCGGGAGGACGCCGTGCGCATCAAGCTCTCGCCGATCCGGTACAATATAGAGGGGAAGCGCCTGATCGTGATCGACGACTCCATCGTCCGGGGCACGACCTGCCGCCGCATCGTGGGTCAGCTCCGGGGTGCCGGCGCGCGCGAGGTGCACGTCTGCATCACCTCGCCGCCGGTCCGCTACTCCTGCTATTTCGGGATCGACACGCCCTGCCGGGAGAACCTGATCGCGGCGCGGAAGTCCGAGGGGGAGATCCGGGAGTTTCTGGGCGCGGACTCGCTGACGTACCTGGACGAGGAGGCCCTTTCGACGGTCTGCGGGAGAAAGCGCCTCTTCTGCCGGGCTTGTTTCGATGGGGACTATCCCATGGAGGTCCCCGTCGGTGCGCGGCCCTCGTGTTTTTGCAAGGAGGGTGGGGAGGGCTCGGACCCGGCCGCCTGAGGAGCGTGCCGTTCCGGCCCGAAGGCCGCCCCGGAGACCGCCCTTTTTCCGCTGGGGCGAAGCATCCGGGGCGAGGTGTTTTGCGCACCCGCGCGAGGCGGTGCGCGTCCGTAAGGAGAATCGCAGAAAATGGCCTATTATTACGAGGAACCTTCGCACACGTTTTCAGAGTACCTGCTGGTCCCTTCCTATTCCTCGGCGGAGTGCATCCCCGCGAACGTCTCCCTGCGGACGCCGCTGTGCCGCTTCCGGCGGGGGGAGCGTCCTCCTCTGGAGATGAACATCCCGCTGACCTCCGCGATCATGCAGTCGGTCTCCGACGACCGGCTGGCGATCGCCCTGGCGAAGGAGGGCGGGGTGTCGTTCATCTACGGCTCTCAGACCGTCGAGCGCCAGGCCGAGATGGTGAGGCGGGTCAAGCGCTACAAGGCGGGGTTCGTCGCCAACGACTCGTCCATCGGCCCGGACCAGACGCTTGCCGACATCCTGCGGCTTCGGGAGAGGACGGGGCACACCACCGTCGCGGTCACGCACGACGGGTCGCTGACGGGCCGGCTTCTGGGCATCGTCACGAGCCGCGACTACCGCGAGAGCAGGATGATGCCGGAGACGCCCGTTCGGGACTTCATGACGCCCATCGAGAAGCTGGTCTACGCCCGCGACGGGGTGACGCTCAGCGAGGCCAACGACCTGCTCTGGGAGCACAAGCTGAACGCCCTGCCGGTGGTGGACGATCGGGGCAACATGGTGGCGTTCGTGTTCCGCAAGGACTACGCGATGCACAAGGAGAACCCGCTGGAGCTGCTGGACGCGCACAAGCGCTACGTGGTCGGTGCGGGGATCAACACCCGCGACTACGCCGAGCGCGTTCCCGCGCTGGTGGATGCCGGAGCGGACGTGCTGTGCATCGACTCGTCCGAGGGGTTCACGGAGTGGCAGCGCCGCACGCTCTCCTGGGTCCGCGAGCGGTACGGGGACGCGGTGCGGGTCGGGGGCGGGAACGTCGTGGACGCGGACGGGTTCCGCTTCCTGGCGGACGCGGGGGCGGACTTCGTGAAGGTGGGGATCGGCGGCGGGTCCATCTGCATCACGCGCGAGGCCAAGGGAATAGGGCGCGGGCAGGCCACGTCCGTGATCGAGGTGGCCCGTGCGCGCGACGCCTACTTCGAGGAGACGGGGATTTACGTGCCGGTCTGCTCCGACGGCGGCATCGTGATGGACTACCACATCACGCTGGCCCTGGCGATGGGCGCCGACTTCTGCATGCTGGGCCGGTACTTCGCGCGGTTCGACGAGAGCCCCACCAACAAGGTGATGGTGAACGGGAACTTCGTCAAGGAGTACTGGGGCGAGGGGTCGTCGCGCGCACGGAACTGGCAGCGCTACGACACGGGCGACGCCGCGGAGCAGAAGCTGTCGTTCGAGGAGGGCGTGGACTCCTACGTGCCCTACGCGGGCAGCCTGAGGGACAACGTGGCCGAGACGCTGAGCAAGGTGCGCTCCACGTTCTGCAACTGCGGCGCGCTGACCATCCCCGAGATGCGGGACAAGGCCCGGCTGACCCTGGTCTCGTCCGTCACGATCGCGGAGGGCGGAGCCCACGACGTGATGATGAAGGAGACCATGAAGCGGACCGGGAAGTAGGACGGGGCACGGGAGGCGGCCTGGAAGGGCCGCCTCGGTTTTTCGACTCGTAAGACGTGAGGAGATTTATGGCCGGCATCACATGAGGCATTTTGAGTTGCCTTGCTGACCGAGGAGCATAACGTAGCCAAGCGGTGCCAAGAGAGGTCCCCTTGGCGATGGGAAAAATTGCTCCCCGATCGTCCCGTTACCCCTTTGGCGCGTTGGGATGTTTCATCCTATCCCAATGCCCCCGACCGCCGCTTCTCCAGAAATCGATGGCTCTCGCCTCGAATTGTCACAAGCGTACTGTGGTGCAGCGGACTGGAATACGCATACCACGAACGGGGACGTCCGCAGTCGGTGCCATTTCAGCGGTTGTGGGGGCCTTCTTCGATTTTTCAGGAAAGAGGAGCTGAATCGAAGGTGTTTTCGCAACCAGGGGGAACTCAAGCGTTCCGAATTTGTGTACATCGATGGCTTTTACAACCCCAAGTGGCCTCATTCCGCCAATGGCGATCTGTTGCCGGACAAAAAGGAGGTCATGTTAAAAACACACCACCCTCATATCTTGATTGGCTCGTTTTTCGTGTCCTTTTTCTTGACTATGGTTCAATAGAACGGGTGGCTGGTCGTCGCGTCAACATCGCCGCTGTCCATCTCAATGTGCAACAGCGACGGCCACGAGGCTCTGCTTCATCTGGGGTGCTTCCAGAACTGCTGCCCCATCTTATTCTCTTTAAAAGCTTCCAGAACTATTAAGAACAAACCTCTCTAAAGTACTCCTCAATAATAGTATCGCCAGGAAAATACTTACCAAGGAGCGGGACTAACTGTTTCTTGGTTTCCAGATACTCATCATTGCCATTTGCAGTTACAAACTGATATGATCCTACAAAGTGAAGTTTTGCCAACAAATTATTGGGTTCTTGTCTGGCTGCCTTCTCCGACATTTCATTGCCTTTAGATTCCCATTTCAGATACAGAGCCCCGGACTTATCTTCGTCAAGTTCGTCACGATAAAACAGGTAAGGAAACATCGAAATCATATATCCGCCCATCCATAAAAAGCGGATATCCTGATTGAAATGTTCCAATCCATACGTCGTGCATTCGATAAGCGTATCCTGAAAGGCATCCCACGACAGGCCTTTTGTCCCTTCTTCAACTTCCCATTCACAAAGCAAATACCAACATTCCGAAAATAACCTGAGAAACAGTTCGATGCTTTCTCGATCTTGATCCCACAGGCTATACAACAGGGCCCGAGCGTCTTCCCATTTTAGATCATTTTCAAGTTCCGATAAACCGTCAATTACAGCAAAGACTGGGTTTTTCATCTCACCTACGCTCCCATGCATCAGAGATTCTTAAAATTCCATCTACAACTTTATATGTAACCTCTATAAATTCCCTTACGAACCCTTGAGATGTCCATATAAAAACTTTCACCGTTTTTATCCATACTGATCCATAAGACTTTTCCGTTCCAACTGCTAAAACCGTTGCTATAGTAGCCGTAATTTTATCCCAATCTTTGGGGTCTTTGGGATCGAAGCCAAGCTTTTGTTTCCAATTATGTTTATCTTGACTAATATGTTTTATGGTTCCTCAATATTTAGAGTGGGTAAGGATGAGTTCGAAATTGTCAGAAGTGGTATAGTAGAGACATTATGAAAGACATTCAAGTGTTTGAAATCGCGCTTGGGCTA